>DATCOR010000176.1:0-4765 GCA_036564585.1 Candidatus Limnocylindria bacterium
CGAGCGGGTCAGCCGCGGCTACCGGCTCAAGGAGTCCGCCGTCCCGCCGGCCGCCGGCGAGCTCCCGCCGGAAGCGCTCCGGCTCGGCCGCGACCTCGTCGACAAGCAGATCGTCGACACCCACGGCGCGAAGGTCGTGCGCGTGAACGACCTGCAGCTCGACGACAAGCAGGGCCAGCTGCGTCTCGTGGGCGCGGACGTGGGGCTCCGCGGCATCCTGCGCCAGGTCGGCGGCGAGCACGCCGCCGAGCGCGTCGCCGGCTTGCTCGGGCGCAAGCTCCCGCGCGGGATCATCCCGTGGCACCTCGTCGAGCCGCTCGAGTCGCGGCAGCAGAACGTGCGGCTCACCCTCCCTCACGCGAAGCTCGCGCTCCTCCACCCCGCGGACATCGCGGACATCGTCGAGGAGATGACCGCGGACGAGCGCCTCGCGGTGTTCGACCAGCTCGACGTCGAGACGGCCGCCGAGACGCTCGGCGAGGTCGAGCCCGAGATGCAGGCCGCGATCATGGGCGACCTCGACGGGGAGCGCGCCGCGGACATCCTCGAAGAGATGGATCCCGACGAGGCCGCCGACCTGCTGCAGGACCTGCCCGAGGAGACGCGCGAAGAGCTCATCGACCTCATGGACGAGGAGGAGGGCGCCGACGTCGAGGAGCTCCTCGCGTACCCCGAGGACTCCGCCGGCGGCATCATGACGACCGATTTCCTCGCATTGCCGCGCGACCTCACGACGGGGCAGGCCATCGACCGCCTGCGCGAGCTGCAGCCCGACCCCGCGCTCGTGTACTACCTGTACGTGGTGGACAGCGAGGGGCGGCTCGATGGGAACGTCTCGCTGCGCGACCTCGTCGTCGCCCCGCCCGAGACGCCGCTCACCACGGTCATGAACCCGAACGTGCTGCGCGTCCTGGCCGACACGCCGAAGGAGGAGGTCGCCGCGCTCATCGCGAAGTACGACCTGCTCGCGCTGCCGGTTGTCGATGCGCGCCGGAAGCTCCTGGGCACGGTCACCGTCGACGACGTGGTCGAGCTCATGATGCCGCGCGGTTGGAAGAAGAGGTCGCTCCGGTCCATCGCGCGATGACGGTCGCGAGCCGGCCCCGCCAGACCCTTCGCGCCGTCCGCCGCCGCGTTCCGCGCAAGGCCGCGTTCGCCGCGTTCCTCGCGGTCATGGGTCCGGGCCTCATCACCGGGTTCGCGGGCAACGACGCCGGCGGCGTCACGACGTACACCGCGGTCGGAGCGCGGTATGGCTACGCGATGCTCTGGCTGCTCCTCCTGTCGACCGCCGGGCTCGTCGTGATCCAGGAGATGTGCGCGCGGATGGGCGCCGTCACCGGCAAGGGACTGTCGGACCTGATCCGCGAGAGGTTCGGCGTGCGCTGGACGATCGTCGCGATGCTCGCGCTGCTCGTCGCGAACGGCACGAACGTCGCCGCCGAGTACGCCGGCATCGCGGCCAGCCTCGCGTTGATCGGCGTGCCGTCGACGCTGTCGGTGCCGATCGCGGGCGTCGCGATCTGGATCCTCGTCGTGTTCTTCAGCTACAAGGTGGTAGAGCGCGCGCTGTTCGTGATCATCTGCGCGTTCGTCGCATACCCGATCACCGCCGTCATCGCGAACCCCGACTGGGGCGCTGTCGCGCGCGGTCTGGTCATCCCGAACTTGCCAGTGGAGCAGGCCGCGCTCATCGCGGCGCTCGCGCTCGTCGGCACGACGATCACGCCGTACATGCAGTTCTATATCCAGGCCTCGATCGTGGACAAAGGGATCGACCCCGAGCAGTACGGCTACGCGCGGCTCGACGTGCTGCTGGGCTCGGTGCTCACCGGCGTGAACGCGCTGTTCATGATCGTCGTCGCGGGGCACGTGCTGTTCCCCGCCGGGATCATCGTGAACTCCGCCGCGGACGCCGCGAAGGCGCTGAGCCCGCTCGCCGGCGAGCAGGCCGGGATCCTGTTCGGCGCGGGCCTGCTCGGCGCGTCGCTCCTCGCCGCGACCGTCATGCCGCTCTCCACCTCATACGCCATCTGCGAGGCGTTCGGCTGGGAGTCCGGCATCAGCAAGAACTTCCGCGAGGCGCCGGTGTTCATGGGCCTATTCACGCTGCTGCTCATCGCCGGCGGCATCGTGGTCGTGCTCTTCCCGCAGCAGCTCCTCATCCAGCTGATCCTCGCGTCGCAGGCGGTGAACGGCTTGCTGCTCCCGATCGTCCTCGCGTTCATCCTCCGGCTCGCGAGCGACCGATCGATCATGGGCGGCTCCGCGAACGGCCGGACGACGAGCGCGATCGGCTGGGGCGTCGCGACGATGGCCTCGTCCCTCTCGGTCGGCTACGTGATCGTGACGCTGCTCGGGATGGCGTAAGGCTCATCGACCCCGCGCTCGGGCTCAAGCTCGTCCTCACGCCGCTGCTCATCGCGACGGCGAGCCTCGCCGGCCGCCGGTGGGGCCACGCGATCAGCGGCTGGCTCGTCGGCATCCCGTTCACCTCGGGGCCGATCACGCTGTTCCTGTTCCTCGAGCACGGTGCGAGCTTCGCCGCGAACGCCGCGCTCGGCTCGATGATCGGTGTCCTCGCGACCGCTGCGTTCGCCGTGGAGTTCTCGTCTGTCGCGCGGCGCGGTGGCCGGATCGTGCTCTCGTTCGCGGCGGGTCTCATCGCGTTCGCGGTCATCGGCTGGGCCGCCCAGGACCTCGCGATCGCGCCGATCCCGCTCTACGCGATCAGCGCCGTAGTCCTGATCGTCGCGCTCCGTCTCGTGCCCGATCCCGGGGCCACGGCATCGGTCCCGCTGCCGCAGTGGGATCTGCCGGCGCGGATGGTCCTCGCGACGGCGCTCGTCCTCGCGGTCACGAGCGCCGCGAGCGCGCTCGGTCCGCGGCTCTCCGGCCTGCTCGCGACGATCCCGCTCTACGCGAGCATCCTCGCCGGCTTCGGCTTCCAGCTCGTCGGCCCGGCTGCGGCGATCCGCGTGTGGCGGGGCCTGCTGTTCGGGCTCTTCGGCTTCGGCGCGTTCTACCTCGTGCTCGCGACATCGCTCGAATCGATCGGGATAGCCGCGTTCGCGGTCGCGCTCGCGGTCGCGGCCGTGATGCAGGGCATCACGCTGCGGCTACTTCGCGGCGAACAGGGTCGTGTACCCGAGGCCCGCTAGCGCGAGGAACATCCCGATCGTCGCGAGCCAGCCGAGGGTGGTGAGCACCGGCCCGATGGTCTGCTTCCCCATGACCTTCGGGTTCCGCGCAGCGCGCATCACCACCACGAGGAGCGGTGGTGCGACGATCCCGTTGATGACCGCCGTATAGAAGAGCGCGTCGATCGGGTTGATGCCGAGGTAGTTCATCGCGACGCCCAAAGCGGTCGCGATGACGATGACCGCGTAGAACGGCTTGGCCCGGGTCCAGTCGGTGTCGAGGCCGTACTCCCAGCCGAAAGCCTCGGCGATCGCGTACGCCGCCGAGCACGAGAGGATCGGGATCGCAAGGAGCCCAGCCCCGATCATCCCGACGGCGAACAGGATCCCCGCGAAGTCGCCGACGAGCGGCTTGAGCGCCTGGGCTGCGTCCGCGGCGCTCTTGATGTCGGTCTTGCCCGCCTTGAACAGGGTGATCGCGGTCGCGAGGATGATGAAGTACATGACCAGGTTCGAGAAGCCCATCCCGATGTTCACGTCGATCGCGGAGTAGTCCAGCTCCGTCTTCGACGCACCCCGGCGCGCCGATCGGGTCTTGCGGCCGATCTCGACCTCCTCCTCGACCTCCTCGCTCGACTGCCAGAAGAACAGGTACGGCGAGATCGTCGTGCCGAGGATCGCGACGATCGTGGTCACGTAGGTCGGGTCGAGGCTGAACGTCGGGACGATCGTCGCGCGGAGCGTCGCCAGCAGGTCCGGATGGACGATGAAGACATCGACGACATACGCGAACAGCGCGAGGGTGAGCCACTTGAAGGTGTTCGCGATCAGCCGGTAGCTGCCGAAGATCTGGAGCGCGATGACGCCGGCCGCGACGGGGATGATCAGCCAAAGCGCCTGAACGCCGGTGATCGAGTGCACCGCGTCGGCGATCGCGCCGAGGTCTGCGCCAACGTTGATCGTGTTCGCTCCGAATAGGAGCAGGACCGACCCGTAGAGGATGGCCCGCGGATAGTGCTCGCGCAGCACACCGGCCAGACCTTGCCCGCTGACCATGCCGATCCGCGCGCAGATGTTCTGGACCGCCGACATGAGCGGGAACGTGAGCAGGGCGGTCCAGAGCGTCTGCAGGCCGAGGCTCGCGCCCGCGACGGCGTACGTCCCGATCCCGCTTGGATCGTCATCGGATGCGCCGGTGATGAACCCCGGCCCGAGGAGCTTCGCGGCCTTCTTGAGCAGGTTGCGCTCGCCCGCGACGTCGGCCGCCGTTCCGCCCGTGGCGGACGACGGCTTGGAGTGCGGGATCGACCGGCCCTTTCGGCCACGGCCCGTCGGCATCGAGTGACCCTCCCGTCAGCGGTGTTGCGAGTGTCGCCGAAGCAGGTTCGGTGCCCGCGTCGGTGCTAGCGGAGCCGCACCGAGGCCATGAGCTCGCCCGTGTCTTGGAGCGTCACGCGATCGCCGGACGTCGCCTTCGGATCGCTCCCGAGGCGCACCAGCGTGTATTGCGTCTGGCTGACCGGTGGCGGCGATCCGCCGGGCACGACCTGCACCGTCAGCACGACGGCTGATCCGTCGGCGCGGAACATCCGCAGAGTGCTCGTGGCGGGAGCTCCGCTGAACGC
>DATCOR010000177.1:0-2497 GCA_036564585.1 Candidatus Limnocylindria bacterium
CCCGGGATCGGGTACGTGCCACAGCATCAACACTTCGACTCCGAGACGCCACTGCGCGGACGCGATCTCGTGCGGTTCGGTCTCGACGGCCACCGGTGGGGGATCGGTCTGCCGAACGCCTTGGCCAGCGCCCGGGTGACCGAAGCCATCAGCTCCGTTGAATCGTCCGCCTACGCCGACGCCCCGATCGGCTTGCTCTCTGGTGGCGAGCAGCAGCGCCTCCGGATCGCGCAGGCCCTGGTGAGCGAGCCGCAGATCCTGCTCTGCGACGAGCCGCTCGCGAGCCTCGACCTGCGGCACCAGCAGGGGATCACGGAGCTACTGCGCGACTGGCGGCAGCGGACGGGCGGCACGGTCCTCTTCGTCACCCACGATGTGAACCCGGTCCTGCAGCTCGTCGATCGAGTGCTCTTCGTCGTGAACGGCCGCTGGGCCGCGGGCACGACGGACGAGGTGCTGACCTCGGAGCAGCTCTCGGCCCTGTATGGCTCGCACGTCGACGTCGTGCGGGTCCACGACCGCATCCTCGTCGTCGGAGAGCTCACCGACAGCGGCTTCAATCTGGATGAGCCGCATCACACCCCGGATCTCGTCGGCCATGAGCGAGCCCACGACTGATGGACGGACTGCTGAACCTGCTGGGCTACGACTTCGTCCAGAACGCGATGCTCGCGGGCTTCGTCATCGCGATCGTCGCGGGTGTCGTGAGCCCGTTCGTCGTCGCGCGGAACATGTCGTTCGCCGTCCACGCCCTGTCGGAGCTCGGGTTCACCGGAGCAGCCGGGTTCATCCTCATCGGCCTGTCGCCGGTGCTCGGCCTGCTGGCCGGCTCGGCGGTCACGGCCGTATTCATCGGCGCCCTCGGTGCCCGGGTGCGCGGCCGGGACTCCGTGATCGGCCTGGTCATGGCGTTCGGCCTCGGGCTCGGTGTGCTGTTCATCACGCTGTACCCGAAGTACGCGAGCGAGGCGTTCGCGCTCCTGTTCGGCACGATCAACGGCGTCAGCCGCGGCGACGTCCTGTTCCTCCTCGCCATCGCGGCGGCCGCGCTCGTCGCACTCGCGATCGTGTACCGCCCATTGACCTTCGCGACGGTCGATCCGGAGGTCGCGGAGGCTCGCGGGGTCCCGGTCCGTGCGCTGGGCATCGTGTTCCTGCTGATCCTCGCGGCAGCCGTCGCCGAGGCGATCCAAGTGGTCGGCGTTCTGCTGATCCTCACGCTGCTCATCACTCCGGGGGCGACAGCGGAGCGGCTGACGCCGCGGCCGGGCCAGGCGACGCTCTACAGCGTCGCCGTCGCGCTGTTCTGCACGATCGGCGGGATCCTCCTCGCGCTCGTCACGAACGCGCCGGTGAGCGTGTTCGTGACCTCGCTCAGCTTCGCGAGCTACCTGGTCGCCCGCTTCGCGGTCGGGCCGGCGCTGCGCTCGCGCGCGCCCAGAGGCATCGTCGCCCAACCGTCATAGAGCCGTGCCGCTCCCTCCTCCATTTGGTGGATGTGCGGAAAACCGCGCAGGCGTCAGGATGGTCGGGTGCTCGCCCGCATTCGCCTGAACGTCATCGCGGGCACGGCGTTCTGGCTGCTCGTCGTGGTGGCCGTCGGGCTCGTCGACCTGTCCACCGGTCCGGACTACGGCTTCGGCAACTTCTATCTCCTCGCTGTGCTCCCCGCCGCGTGGCTGCTCGGCCGCGAGCCGGGGATCGCCATCGCGTTCGCGTCGCTCTTCACGTGGTTCTTCGTCGACCTGATCGAGCGCCGGACCGCGTCGCTCGGGCCGATCATCTGGAACAGCACGAGCCGCCTGGTCCTGTTCGTGCTCGCCGCGATCCTCATCGATGTCGTCCGCCGCGAGCGCGAACGCATGCGCGCGCTCGATCGCGAGCGCTCGCAATTCATGCGCGTGCTCGAGCACGAGCTCGCCGGTCCCGGCCAGGAGCTCGCCCGCGGCCTTCGCGCGCTCCAGCAGTCCGGCGGCGCGTCCGCGGCACAGCTGCAGCCGCTCGTCGAGCAGGCCCAGGACCTCGAGTTCCTCAGCCGTGATTTCGTGGCGCTCGGCCAGCTGCAGTCCGGCGAGCTGTGGCTGCAGCATCGCGCGATCGACCTCGCGGCGCTCGTGGAGGATCTCCGGACGCGGTCGACAAGCACCGGGCCGCGCATCCCGATCACGCTCTCGTCGGGCTCGTTCTTCGTCGAGGGCGACGAGGCTCGCCTTCGTCAGGCGATCGGCAGCCTGCTGAGTGAGGCCCGCGCCGCGCAGACGCCCGACGTGAGCATCGATCTGCGGCGCGACGGCCCGAACGCGAAGCTGACGATCACCGGAGGGGTCGGGCCGTTCATCCCGATGTCGCCGGTCGACCGCGGTGGCGTCGGCGTCGAGCTCGCGCGCGTGATCATCCACGCGCATCGCGGGGAGCTCGATCAACGCCGCTCCGCGGCGTCGAAGGCCGTGCGCTTCGTCGTCGAGCTGCCGCTCAGCTAGGGGCGTGCACCTATACC
>DATCOR010000019.1:0-10536 GCA_036564585.1 Candidatus Limnocylindria bacterium
TCACGACGCGAGCTCGCGGAGGGCGTTCTGGCCCAACACCGCGAGGTACAGCTGCACGCGCTGATCGGCGTCTTCGAGATCGGCTCCGGTGAGGTCTGCGATCCGGCGGAGGCGCTGACGCACGGTGTTGCGGTGCAGGAACAGGGCGCGGGCCACGGCGTTCACGCTTCCGTGCGCGCGGAGGAACTCCTCGAGCGTGCGCAGCTCGTCGCGCTGCGCGCTTTCGGCCAACGGTCCGAGCACGGCCCGGCAGAACGCGCGGATCTCGGCGGTGGGCCGGCCGAGGACGAAGCAGTACGGCCCGAGGTCCTCGAACGCGGTCAGCTGTCCGGACCCGTTGAGCGCGCGCCCGACCCGCACAGCCTGCTCGGCGTGGAGTGCCGCGAGCCGGATCGACCGCTCCGGATCCCGGGGGCCGCCGAGACCCGCCGACACCGTCGGGTCACCGAGCCGGTCGGCCTCCTCGCGCCGCATTGACTCGGCGACGCTGCGGACATCCGCATCCGGAAGGACGCGGAGCACCATCGATCGCGTGGACGCATGTCGGTCGCCGCGCTCCTCGCCGAGGAACGCTACGACGTAGGTTCGCGGTCCTGGACCGTCCATGCCCCGACGCTCAGACCCAGGCCGGCAGGTCGACATCCGGCCTGCGGTACGCCTCGACGCAGATCGTCATGAGCACCAGGTCGGTGAGCGATCCGTGGTGCGGCGCGTGCAGGTGCACGATCCGCTCGGCGTGCTCGAGGCGCTCGCCCTCGAGGTGCATGCCCAGCCTCGCCAGTCGCCGTGCCAGCTCGCGTCGTGCGTCCATACCCTGCTCCCTCCGGAAACTGAAAAGACCTCCCATGTCCTGGGAGGTCTCCTGCGGGTTCCGGCTTTGGTCTTCGCTACGCGGTCTCGGTGTGCCTCCCAGCGTCGTTCGTGCCCCCGATAAGGAGCTCAATAACGATGATGTGAAGGTCGACGGACCGCATCGCGAGGACCGTACCACCGACCGACCGGCTGGCCAAGTCCCGGCGGGCTAGTACGTGCGGCCGCGCTGCCGGGCGATGTCGAAGCTCGCCGTCCGGGCCACCGCCATGACGGCCATAACCCCGGCTTGGACCGGATCGCTGACGACGAGGTCGGCGGCCTTGGGCACGGAGCCGGCCATGTTCAGGCTGATGACGAGGATGCCGCGCCGGCGGACCTCTTGGACCGCCTCGGTGATCTCGCCGCCCATGAGCGCCCCCGCGAGCACCAGGGCCACCGCCCGCGGCAGCCGCGCGACGGCACGCACCGCCGCCGCGAGCGTCTGCTCGCCGACGATCGGAATGGTATCGATGCTGATCTTCTCGCCGCGGATGTTGTGTCGATCGGCTTCGGAGATGGCGCCAAGCGCGACCTGGCCGACCTGCGCTCCGCCGCCCACGACGATGATCCGCTTGCCGTAGATCTCCGCCATCGTCGGCACGACCTCGACCGACGCGAGGAGGTCGAGCGTCCGGAGGTCCGCAACGAGCTCGTCCGACGTCGCGCCTGACGGCAGATCGATCTCGACGTGGACCCGCGCACGTTCGCCGCGCTCGGGGATCTCGATCCCCGTGATGTTCCCCCGATGGGCGAGGATCACGGTCGTGATGGCGTGCAGCGTGCCCGGCTGGTCCGCGCCCTCGCACACGAGTGCGACGGAGTCCTTGGCCGCCTGCGGCTCACCTCGCGACAAGGACCTAGCTCCGTGCGAGGTGTTCAACAGCGACCTTCATTCCCGTCCTCTTCGCCGGCTCGCGCGGAGTCCCGGGGACTCCGATTACTAGCAGCTCGACGTTGGATCTCGCAAGCCCAGTCAAGGTGCACATCGTGACGATCATCATGGCCCCTCGTCTCGCGCCATGCCTGTTCGCGCGATCCCCTTCGAGCGAGGCGTCGCGCTCATGCAGACCGGTTGCGCGTGGGTGCAGGTCCTCGGGACGTATCCCGCCGCGACGACGGTCGTCGAGCCGGACTAGCTCGGGCGGGCCTGCTCCGCCGCGATCTGGGTGCGGATGCGAAGGCGATTCGCGCTGCCGTGGTTCTTCGACAGCTTGGCGGTGAGCCGGACGATCGTCTCGGCGGGCGTGGCGGTCGCCGGCTGTCCGATCTGATTGCGCGGCCAGTTCACCCGAACGGTCACGGAGCGGGGTCACCGCGCCGGCCCGTGGTCGCGCGGACGACCGCGACGATCAGCGCCGCGAGCAGCACGAAGAACACGATCGCCAGCAGCGTCGCGACCTCGACGACCGGCGTGCCGGATGGCTGCGCGAAGATCCCTCGGAACGGCGCGATGAGCGGATCGGTCACGCCGTAGATGAGCGAGACCAGCGCCTGATCGGCGTTCGCGCCCAAGAGCTTGAGGACGAACCGAATGAGCAGGAGGACCTCGACGACCGTGAACACGAGCGTGATCACGCGGCTCGCCGTCCAGACCCGCGCCTCGCCGGCCGGCGGTCCGACGGTCACGTTCGTCGTTCGGTCCCCGGTCATCGGGCAGCCATCGCCATCGGCAGCGCGAGGACGAACACGCTCCCCGATTCGCTCGTGGACTCGAGCCAGAGCCGGCCGTGGTGCTGTTCGGCGATCCGGCGGCTGATGTGCAGGCCGAGGCCCGTGCCGGGGATCTCACGCGTGCGCGAGGCCCGGTAGAACGGTGCGAAGATGCGTTCGCGCTCGTCCTCGGGCACGCCGACGCCGTGGTCCGTGACGCGGATCTGCGCTTCGTTGCCGACCACGGTCAGCGCGACACCGATCGGCGAGCCTGGCGCGCTGTAGCGCGTCGCGTTGTCGAGCAGGTTCGCGAGGATCTGCGCGATCCGCTCAGGATCACCCTGGATGCGCAGCGGCGCCGGGGTGGTGAACGTGATGCGGGGGCTCTCGCCACTGTCGGCCAGGCCGATCGTGATCGCGGTCGCGACACCGAGATCGAACGTCACGACCTCGAGGCTGAGCGCGCCGACGCTCACGCGCGCGCGGTCGAGGAGGTCGGCGATGAGCCGGGTCATGCGCTTGGTCTGCTCGCGGATCCGCACGAGCGAGTCCTCCGCGCGGACCGGATCCTTCACCAAGAAGCGCTGGGCGAGCTGAGCATGCCCGTCGATCGAGGTGAGCGGCGTGCGCAGCTCGTGGACCGCCATGCTGAAGAAATCGGCCGCACCCCAGTCCGCCGAGGCCGGACCATCGAGTGCCGGGAACACGCTGATCGCCTCGGTGGCGATGCCCTTCACCTCGGTCGGCCAGGCGGCATGCGGTCCGTCAACGGCATGCTTCAGCGTGGCGAGGAACTCGACGACCAGGAACGGCTTGTCGATCACGCCGGTGTAGCCGGCGGCCTTGCTCCGGGCGGTCGTGCCCGCTCGAGCCTCGGCCATCGCCGCCGGATCGGCGGTGAACATGAGCACCGGCACCTCGGGGTGCGATCGCCGGATCGCGGCCGCGTCGGCCCACGAGCGCTCGTGGCCCTTGGACCCGGGATCGCTGTCCAGGATGATGCAGCGCGGGTGCCGGCGCGCGATCGCCGCAGCGATGCCGGCGTGGTCGGAGATCGACTCATGGCCGTAGCCGGCCTCATCGAGGAGCTCGCCCACGAGCGTGCTCAGGAGCGGCTCATCTTCGACCAGCAGGACCCACGGTCTTCCCTCCGGGATCTCGGTCGCGACGGTCTGCTGCTTCGTGTCCATGGCGCCTCCAGCCAGCCACCCACGTGGCCAGCCCGTGCCGCGATGCTGGCAGACGGGCGGTCCCGGGTCATGACCGATCGGTCATCCGCACCGGAAACGCAGCAGGCGCCGCACGGGCGGCGCCTGCCTGCTGCAGAGGAGGGAAAGGGGGTGGTCGCTAGTTCGTCGCGGTGGGCTTCGGCGAACCGGTGTGGTCGACGACCTTGACGATGCCGTCGATCACCTTCGGGGTGAGCTGGTCGGCCTGGGCCTGGGTGATCGTACCGGCGTCCACGGCCGCGTGGATCCGATCCTTCGCTTTCGCATCGAGGTCCGCGAGCAGACCGTCCCGCGACTTCCCGGGGGATGTGTTCGCGATGTCGCCGAGGCTCTTGCCCGCGCGGAGCTGCTGCTTCACCTGGTCGGCCGGAAGGCCGAGGTAGCTGACGCTCTCCTTCGCCACGTCGCCGACGAACTCGCGGAGCTTCGGATGCGCCGCGCGATCCGCCGTCAGGGCGGAGACGATCGCGTCTTCCTGCGCCTGGGTGATGACGTTCTTCGCGACGAGGGCGGCGAGCGCCGCCTTGAGCTTCGCCCGCCCGGCCTCGACCGCCGCCTGGGCGGTCGTCGTGTCGGCCGAACTCTGTGCGGTGGTGCTGTTCGTCGTCGGGACCGCGGCGAAGGCGACCCCGCCGAGCAGGCCTGCGCCGAGGAAGCCGGCGCTCACGATCGCGGCGGTCTTCGAGCGAAGGATGGATGCTGCGTTCATTTCGATCTCCCACGAGCTGCCCGCGTGCGGGCGTTCTATGAGAGGTATCGGATGGACCGGCCGGGAGTTGCGCCTCCGGCGATCCTCTTACACGCCCTTAACAGGTCATCGCGCGCGCGGCGCGAACACCTGGAGTGCCTTCGGCCGGATGCTGAACGTTTGCGGGAGATTCCCGATCACGACGCCGTCGGCGTGGACCGCGAGCTCGCGCGAGGCGGAGAACGTCATGCGTGCTCCGCGGTACCGCCGGCCTCGCGCCGCGCGATCGCGATCGACGGCCGCGGCGATCAGCTCCCGCAGCACGCGCAGCTTGCTGTCACCGAAGATGACGAGGTCGAGCTTGCCGTCGTCGAGGACGGCGCCGGGCGCGACCTCGAAGCCCCAGCCGTAGAACGGTCCGTTGCTCACGACCGCCTGCAGGACGTGATGCGTCCGCGCGCGGCCGTCGACCTCGATGCGCACCCGCGCGCTCCGCCGGCGCACGAGCGCGCCCAGCGCGGCGAGCGCGATGCCGTGCTGGCCGCGCTGGACCGCGCGTGTCGCGTTGAACGCGTCGGCGTCGAGGCCGATGCCGGCGGCCTCGAAGAACACCCGGCCGCCGACCTCGCCGACGTCGATCCGTCGCATCGCCGCGTTCGCGATGAGCTCCGCCGCCGCGCGCGCGTCATCGCGCGGGATCTCGAGCGCGCGGGCGATGTTCATGAACGTGCCGAACGGGAGGATGCCGAGGGTCACCTCGGTACCGACGAGTGCGCGGGCGACGGCGCCGACGGTGCCGTCGCCGCCCGCGGCGATCGCGACGTCGTACCGCTCGGCGACCGCGCGATCGCCGAGCTCGGTCGCGCTCGGGTGATCGAGCGCGGTCTCGGCGACGTCGATCGTCTCGAAGCGCTCGCGGAGCAGCGCAAGCACGGCTTCGACGTCCGCGCGCGCGGTCCCGCGCCCCGCGGCGGGATTCACGATGGCGAGCGCGCGCGTCATGCGCCGGTCAGTGTGCGGCTAGCAGCCCAGCAGCGGGTTGATGCAGATCCGCCGGATCGGTGGCGGGCTCGGCGTCGGGGTCGGCGCGGGCGTGATGAAGATGATCGGCGGCAGCGTCGGCAGCACGATGAGGATCGGCGCGATGGTGAAGACCGGCTGAGGCGTTGGTGTGGGGGGCAGGATGAAGATCGGCGGCGCCGTCACGATGATGATCGGCGGCCGCGTCGGCAGCGGGGTCGGCGGGATCAGGAGATCGGGCCGCGGCACGAAGCCGATCGTCGGAACCGGCGTGGGCGTCGCGATCTGGAGCGTCGTGAGCACTGGCACGATGACGATGATCGACGGCAGCGGCGCAGGCGTCGGCGTCGCCAACGCGCCGATCGTCGTGGTGGTCACGGTGATCAGGCTTGGCGGGAGCGTGAAGACCGGCACCGGTGTCGCACTCGCGAGCGTCGTGATGGTCGCCGGGCTCGCCGTGAAGATCGGGTCCATCGTGAGCGTCACGAGCCCGGTGTTCGCGACCGGCGCGGTCGTCGTGGTCGTCGTCTGGTACGGGACGAACGCCGCGGTCGTCACGTCGAGCGGCTGCACCGTCGAGATCGTCCGGATGAGCGGCGCGCCCGTCGGGGTCCCCGTCGCGGGCGCCACGGTGACGAGCGGCGCGACCGTCGGCGCGGTGCGCGTCCCGAGGATCCCGGCCGGCCCAGCGGGCGCCTTACCGATGTGCGGCAGCGGCGCGTTCCGCGCGTCGCGGTCCGGCACGAGCAGCAGGCCGCTGTCCATCACGACGAGCGCGCCCTTCGCGGCACCGTTCTCGACCGGCTGGCTGACCAGACTGCTGGCGACGATCCCGACGCCGCGGACGGACACCTGCGTTTGGATCGTCACGTCCGCCGGCGCCGCGCCGCCCGGTACCTGATCCGGCTGCACGAACGTCGTAAGCACGCCGAGCTGCGCGTTCGGGATCGTGATGACGAGCTTTCCATCGACGACCCGGACGGTCGAGCCCGGGATGTAGCGCACCGGCTGGCCCTTGAGCACGCCGACGGCGCGGCCGTTGCGGTCGGTGACGATCGCGGTCGAGACGAGATCGAGGGTCATCTGCACGGTCGCGTCGGGGACCGGCGACGGCTGCGCGGGTGCCGGCGGCGCGCCCTGGGGCACGGTCGTGAACTGTCCCGCGAGGACGTGCACCTCCGTGCCCTGCGCGCTCACCGCCACGTCGCCGTCGGTGGTCGCCGCCGCGCTCGTGCCATCGGCAGCCACGTCTACCTCGAACGCGGTGCCGCGCACGATCGCCGTCGAGGTCGGTGTCCGGATCTCGTACTGCGACGTCGGGCTTGCGAGGTGGGTCACGACGTGCCAGGTGCGACCGATGGCCTGGGTGATCTCGACGATCTTGTCGCCGGCGGCGCTCGCCTCGAGCGTCGTGACGGTGATCTCCGTCTCCGGCTCGAGCTCGACGGTCGTGCCGTCGAAGAACGTCAGCACGCCGTGGCTCTCCGCGGCGGTGCGGATCGTGTCGCCCCCGGCCACGATGTCGCCGTCGCTGATCGGCGCGAACTGGCCGCCGCCGTGCCGAACGAGGACCGAGCCGTCGAGCACCGTCACGGTGCTCGAATGCGCCTGCACGGGCGTGGCGAAGAAGATCGCGATGAGGCCGGTCGTCGCCAGGACGAACGCCAGCGTCAGCGCGATGAGCGCCGGGCGCGAGCGCAGCCCCTTCATCGTGACGGGGACGCTAGGCGACGGCGAGCGGACGGCGACTGCGGTCGGGGCACGCGGAGGACGTTATCGCTGGCAGAGTCGGGCCGGGCATCCCGGCGGTGACAGCCTGCGTCAAAACGCTGATACGGACGCCGATCTCTCCATCAAGCCGATCTCTCCATCAAATGGATGAGCCGGGCATCGGCCATTCGCCGGAGGGTCACGCGCCGAGGTAGGCCCGCGCGACGCCGGCGTCACGTAACAGGGCCGCCCCGGTCCCGGTGAGGCCGATCCGGCCGAGCTCGAGCACGTAGGCGCGATCGGCGAGTCGCAGCGCCCGGAGCGCGTTCTGCTCGACGAGCAGCATCGTCGTGCCCGCCGCCTTCAGCTCCGCGAGGACGCCGAAGACGGTGGCGACCATCTTGGGCGCGAGGCCGAGCGATGGCTCGTCGAGCAGCAGCACCCGCGGCGCGGCCAGCAAGGCCCGGGCGATCGCGAGGAGCTGCTGCTCCCCTCCGGACAGGCTTCCGGCGGCGAGCTTCCGGCGTTCGGCCAGGATCGGGAAGCGTTCGTACATCGCACTCGCGTCGCGCGTGCCCGAGAGCAGCAGGTTCTCGTGGACGGACATGCGCGCGAGGATCTCGCGCCCCTCCGGCACCTGGATCACGCCCGCGCGCACGATGGTGTGCGGCGCCGCGCCCGCGAGATCGCGTCCGGCGAGACGGATCGCGCCACGGGCCGGGTGAACGATCCCCGAGATCGCCCCTAGCGTGCTCGTCTTCCCGGCGCCGTTCGCGCCGATGAGCGCGACGACCTCGCCCGCGCCGACATCGAAGCTGATGCCGTGCAGCGCCTCGATCGCGCCGTACCGGACCACGAGGTCGCGCACCTCGAGCACCGGCTCAGGCATCGTCACCCGATCCGAGATACGCGTCGCGCACGGCCGGATCGCCCTGGACCTGGGCGGGCGTGCCCTGCGCGATCTTGCGCCCGAAGCTCAGCACCGCGACCCGGTCGCAGGCGCCCATGACGAGGCGCACGTCGTGCTCGATGAGGATGACCGTGATCCCCAGGGCGCCGAGCGATCGCAGCAGGACCCGCAGCGCCGCCGACTCGGTCGGGTTCATGCCTGCGGCCGGCTCGTCGAGGATGAGCAGCCTCGGCTCGGCCGCGAGCGCCCGCGCGATCTCGAGCCGGCGCTGGTCGCCGTAGGCGAGCTCGCCGGCGAGGGCGCTCGCCCGCGCGGCAAGGCCCATGCGCTCGAGCAGCGCGCGTGCGCGGACCGGCGAGCCGCCCCGGACGAAGCCGCCGAGCCGGACGTTCTCGAGCACGGTCAGTCCTTTGAACAGCCGGATCGCCTGGAACGTGCGCGCGATGCCGCGCCGGGCCAGCTGGTCCGGCCGCAGGCGAGTGACATCGGCGCCCGCGAAGCGGACCGTGCCGCCGTCCGCGCGGAACTGGCCGGAGATGACGTTGATGAGCGTGGTCTTCCCCGCCCCGTTCGGGCCGATCAGGCCGAACACCTCGCCCTCTGCCACCGAGAGGTCGACGGCGTTCACCGCGACCACCCCGCCGAATCGTTTCGTAAGGCCCGACGTCTCAAGCAACATCTTCGGCTCCGATCGTGCGAAGCCGCGCGGTGCGGCGCAGCTCGAGGACCGTCGCGAGCCCGCGCGGCAGGAACACGATGACGAGCACGAGGATCGCGCCCTGGAAGATGTCGCGGTACTCCTGCAGGGGCTGCAGGATCGCGGGCAGCGCGGTGAACAGGAGCGCACCCGCGATCGGACCGAGCACAGTCGGGATCCCACCGACCACCGCGAAGACGAGGATCTGGACCGCCCGGGCGAAGCCGAACTCGTCGGGCTGGATCGCGAAGTCGAAATGCGCCGCGAGCCCGCCGGCCCAGCCCGCCACGAGCGCACCGAGCACGAACGCGGCGAGCTGGTAGCGGCGCACCGGGATCCCCTGGCTCGCGGCGGCGACCTCGTCCTCGCGGATCGCGGCCCACGCGCGCCCGACCGTGGAGCGGCGCAGGCGTTCGAGCGCGGCAGCGATGATCAGGAGCGACGCGAAGATGTGCCACAGCTCGGTCTTCGCCGGGATGCCCACGAGCCCCTGCCCGCGGCCGGTGATCGGGATCGCGAGGATCGCGACGCGCACGATCTCGCCGAACGCAAGCGTCGCGATCGCGAGGTATACGCCGCGCAGGCGGAAGACCGTCGCGCCGAGCGGCAACGAGACCACCGCCGCGAGCACGGCGCCGGAGGCGAGCGCAAGCGGGAACGGGAATCCGGCCTTCATCGTGAGCAGCGCCGAGCAGTACGCGGCGATCCCGGCGAACGCCGCGTTGCCGAGCGTGAGCTGGCCCGTGTACAGCGTCAACCACACGGACAGGGCGAGCATCGCGTTCAGGCCGATGAAGCCGATGGTCGTCTGGTAGGCAGCGAGGAACGCCGCGAGGTCGTCCATCAGACCCGGTCGACCGCGCGCTGGCCGAAGATGCCGCGGGGCCGGACGACGAGCACGGCGAACAGGAGCCCGTACGCGAACGCGTCGCGCAGCTCGCTCGGCAGGAAGGTCAGGCTCGCGATCTCGCCGAAGCTCAGGACGTACGCGCCGAGCACCGCGCCGGGGATGCTGCCCATCCCGCCCACGACCATGACCGCGAACGCCTTCAGCTCGAAGCCGAGGCCCATCTGCGAGAACGGGGAGTTCGTCGCGAACCCGTACAGCACTCCGGCGACCCCGCCCAGGCCGGCGGAGAGGAAGAACGTCACGGCGATCGCGCGCTCGACGTCGATGCCGAGAAAGCGCGCGGCCCGTGGGTTCTCCGCGAGCGCGCGCAGCTCGCGGCCGAGCCGGGTGCGCCGCACGAGGTACGTGAGGCCAAGCATCAGTCCGATCGCGAGGGCGATGATCGCCGAGCGCAGCGTGTCCAGCTGCAGCCCGCCGACCGAGAACACGGCCGCCGGCAGCGTGCCGGCCGGGTACGCCTGCAGGTCCGGGCCGTATTTCAGCTGGATGAGCCGGATGACGATGAGCGAGACGCCGATGCTCGAGATCATCGCCGAGAGCGGCGGCGCGTTGCGCCGGCGCAGCGGCGCGAACGCGATTCGGTCGAGGATCACCCCGGCCACGCCGCACCCGAGGAACGCGACGACGACCGCGAGCGCGGCGGGGACGCCCTGCTGCATGGCGAACAGCGCGACGAACGCCCCAAGGGTGAACAGCGCCGGATGCGCCAGGTTCAGGATGTCCAGGACGCTGAACACGAGGGTGAATCCGAGCGCGAACAGGGCGTAGATGCTGCCGATGAAGATCGCGTTGTAGATCTGGTCGGCCACGGCGCCGACACTACGGGACGCCGACGCTAGGGGAACAACGGAGCCGGCCCCGTGCGGCGGG
>DATCOR010000183.1:0-1946 GCA_036564585.1 Candidatus Limnocylindria bacterium
CCCTCAGGGTCTTCGTGTGCCGCAGCTGCTACCGCCCGACCGAGCTCGAGTACCGGATCGCGTGCGAAACGACGGGTGTGACGTATCGCCCGCTTCCGATCCGCGACGCCCTTCGTGCGCTGCACGACTTCTATCTCGCGCGGCTCGCGGTGCTCGACGGTCCTGATGTCCTGATGGAGGACGACGAGCGCGCCGCCGCCGCGGCGCCGATCCGTGCCGCGCTCGGGGACGTCGACCGACGCCTCGCGATCGCGCCGGTCGCCGAGACCGGCGCCTAGACTTCGCGCGTGACGAGCGTCCGGCCCGATCTCATGCTCCTCTGGCCCTCGTTCACGCTGTTCCCCCTCGCCGGCCTCGCCGTGCTCGTCGGCGGGGTCGCCGGTCACGATGGCGTGATGACGGGAATCGGCATCGGGCTCCTCGCCCTGAACGCGCTCACCGTCGTCAACTACGCGTACTTCACGAAGCTTCGCATCGAGGGCGACGAGCTCGTCTACCGGACCCTCTTCGGAACGCATCGGGAGAGCGTCGCGGTCGGCTCGCTGCAGCGCGTGGACGCGAAACGCTACCCGGGCGCGCACTCCGGCGTCTCGGCGCCGCACTTCGTCGCGCGCGGCCGAACGACGACGGTGAAGGTGAACACCAAGTCCTATCGCCTTGGCGACTTCGAGCGGCTCATCGCGACCCTGCGGATCGCCAATGCGCGGTTCGAGCTCGATCCATTCTGGTCGAAGGTCGCGAGCGGCGAAGACGTGACGAAAGAGGTCGCACTCACGCCGCGTTCCCGGTGGTGAGCTAGCTGAGCGCTCCCCAGACCTGAGTCACAAATAGAAGCCCCCGACTAGGGTGCGCGGTGATCAAGCCAAACACCACTAGTCGGAGGGACTTCTTTGTACCAGAGGAAGCGTCTGAGTTCGTGGACCCGCGCGTTCATCGTCGTCGAGGCCGAGCGGATCGGAGTGAGCCAGGCCGCCCGCCAGAGCGGGATCAGCCGCCGGACGGTGTACCGCTGGCGCCGGCGCTATCCGGACGTCGCCGATCGCAGCTGCCGGCCGCACCACTCGCCACGCCGCTCATCAGACGCCCTCGAGGGCACCGTGGTGGCGCTGCGGATGGACACGAAGGACGGGCCGGACCGGATCGGCCCGACCCTCGGCCTGCACCCGAGCACGGTCCACCGGATCTTGCGCCGCCACGGCGCGCACCGCCTCAGCCACCTCTTCCCCAAGCCGCCGCGGAGCTTCGGGACGTACCCGGCCCTGCGGCCGGGCGAGCTCGTGGGGGTTGACATCAAGAGCTTCAGCAGCATCGAGCGCGGCGGCGGCCGCCGCGCCGAGATGCATCGCGGACAAGGCCGCGGCGTCGGCTGGAAGCACCTGCACGTGGCGATCGACATGGCCAGCCGGATGACCTTCACCGAGTTCCGCCCGACTCTCGGGGGCCGCGATGGCGCGGCGTTCCTTGATCGGGCGACCGCGTTCTTCTCGAGCCAGGGCATCCGGGTCGAGCGGGTGCTCAGCGACAACGGCTCGGCGTACCGGAGCTTCGCGTTCCGCGACGCCTGTCGGGCCGCGGCGATCCGCCACACCCGGACGCAGCCCCGGCACCCCTGGACGAACGGCCGGGCCGAGCGATTCATCGGCACGATTCAGCGCGAGTGCGCGTACCGCGACCAGTTCACGAACGATGCCGCGCGGGCCCTGGCGATCGCGCTGTTCGTTCCCTGGTACAACAACGACCGACCACACCGTGCCCTTGGGGGCCTCACGCCATCGGACTGGCTAGCGCGATGGCGTGTGACTCACCTCTGGGGTGCGCTCATCTAGTTCGTCGTCGGGTGGTACTTCGCCCAGAAGTCGCTCGAGGTCATCCCACTGGCCCGGATCGCGGCGCCGCAGGCCTCGCTCGCGGCGTGCGTGTCACCGGTCGTCGCCATCGCCTTGTAG
>DATCOR010000202.1:0-1504 GCA_036564585.1 Candidatus Limnocylindria bacterium
GGAGATACGCGACCAGCGTGTTCGGCGAGGTCGGCAGCACGTGCCGCTCGGAGCAGTACTCCCGCAGGTCGGGCTCGGCCACGGCGGCCGAGTAGTAGACGGCTTCAGCCGGGAAATAGAGGAACGCGAAATCGATCGTCCCTTCGGCCGGCGCGATGTACCGGGCGACCGCGTCGACGTGCCGCTTCACCTGCTGCACGAACGCCCGCCGGCGGGTCAGCCGCTCGGCGTCGTCCGCTGCCGCGACGAGCGCGTTGAACGACTCGATCGGGAACTTCGCGTCGATGGGCACGATCCGGCCGGCGAAGCGCACGATCGCGTCGACGCGCGAGCCATCGCGATAGCCGTACTGGAGCTGATAGGCGGTCGCCGGCAGGTTGTCCGCGAGCAGCCGCTCGAGCATGAGCTCGCCGAAACCACCGCGCAGCTTTGGCGCGCGGAACAGATCGTTCAGGGAGCCGACGTCCTTGGCGAGCTCGCCGATCCGGGTGCTCTGCTCGCCGAGCGCGGCCAGGGTGGCCCCGAGCTCCCCGAGCGTCCGCTGCGTCGATCCGGTCTGGGTGAGGACCTGTTGCTCGGTCGCGCCGAGCGAGCGCTGCAGCTCCGTGCGCATGTCAGCGAGCGCCTGGGCGTTCGCGGCCCGCAGCTCGGCGAGGGTCTGCTGGACCTGCGCGGCGTCGGCCCGCATGCCCTGCTGAAGGAGCGCGAGCGGCACATCCGATGGGCCGCGCCGTAGAAGGAGCGCGACTGCGATGGCAGCAGCGGCCGCGACGACGATCGCTCCGGCAAGGATCTCCATACGCCGTCCTCCTTCCTCGGAATGCGCTTGAACTCGCAGGATACTGCTAGAACGAGTGTTCGATTGATACCAATATAGGTATCACTTAGCGTCGCCGCGATGCCGGGGTCGCTGACGCGGACGAAGACCCTCCTGTACTCCGCGGGATCGGTCGGTGCGGGCGCCTTCTTCGCCTTCAACAACTTCGTGCTGCCGCAGCTCTTGAAGGCAGCGGGCGCCGGCGACCTCCTCACCGGCCTGCTCTCGAGCACCCGGAGCATCGAGGGCGCGATCATCCAGCCCACGATCGGCGCGCTGTCCGACCGGACCCGCGGCCGGTTCGGAAGGCGGCGGCCGTTCATCGCTGTCGGGATCCCGCTCTCGGCTGCCTTCTTCGTGGTGGCCGCGACCCAGCACGACGTCCTCGGCCTGACCATCGGCATCTTCCTGTTCTCGATCTTCTTCAATGCCGCGGCCGACCCGTACGTCGCGCTCCTCGCGGACATCACGACCGTGAGCGAGCGGGGCATCCTGCAGGGCGTCTCGACCGCGATCCAGCTTGCCAGCCAGGTCGCGTTCCTCGCGCTGATCTCGACGGCCTCGGCCGGAGGCGGGATCCCCTCGTGGTCCTACCTGCTGGTGGCCGGGCTGATGGTCGGCACGTTCGCGGTCACCGTCTTCGGCGTGCGCGAGCCCCCGATCGTCGATCTGAACGAAGAGCGGCTC
>DATCOR010000215.1:0-17243 GCA_036564585.1 Candidatus Limnocylindria bacterium
GCGTACGCCCCGATGCGCTTCGCGCTCAGCAGATCGGGCAGGTATCGCGCGCGCAGCTCGTCGGGGCCGCCCATGTCGATCGCGGTGCCGCACAGGCCGGCGGAGCCGCCGATCACGTTCCACAACGAGGCGTTCGCCCGGGCGAGCTGCTCGACCGCGACGCAGTACCCGAGCTTGCCAAAGCCCTGCCCGCCGACGTCCTCGGGGAAGCCGATGCCGAAGAGGCCCATCCCGGCCATCGCGTCGATCACGTCGCGCGGGATGCGGTCGCTCTTCTCGATCTCCTCTCCCCGTGGCACGAGCTGCTCTTCGACGAACGCGCGCACGCTCCGCTGCAGGAGCTGGAGCTCGTCCGGAAGCGTCGCGTCCATCAGACCGCCTTCGCGCGCTCGAGCACGTCGCGCAGGTGCTGCGGGATCCGGGTGGCTTTGCCCGTCACATGATCGAGGATCACCTGGACCGTTGAGCCGATCGCGCAGCGCTGGCCGTCGGCGCGGTCGAAGGCGTACTCGAACGTCCACGACGAGTTGCGGATCTCCCCCACCCGGACACGGATGTCGTATTCATCGTCGAATCGCAGCGGCGCCTGGTAGCGCACGCTCGCCTCGCCGATCGTGAAGTCCACGCCCTGGCCGATCAGGTCGCGGGTGTAGTCGATGCCCAGCGCGCGGAGGTACGCGACCCGGCCGACCTCGGCGAACAGCAGGTAATTCGCGTAGTACACGACGCCCTGCAGGTCGGTCTCGCCGAACCGCACGCGTTGCCGGTGCGCGAAGGGGTACTCGCCGGTCGTCGTCGCCACGGCGGCGAGGCTAGCCGCTAGCGTCGTGCGATGCGACTGTCGGTCGTGCAGCAGATCGCCGGCGTGCTGTGCTTCGCGCTCGTCGCGCTCGTCGTCGGGGCGAACCTCGGCTGCGCGCCGAAGTACTTCCAACGCGGCGACGTCATCGCGCTGTTAGCGATCGGCGTACTCGACGGAATCCTCCTCCTCGGCGCGTCGTCCGGGGACAGCGACATGCATCGCGTCGTGGGCATGGCCGCCTCGGCGAGCGCGGCAACGCTCTTCCTCTCCACCGTTTCGATCCCGGTGCTCTTCGCCCCTGTCGCGATCGCCGGCGCGTTCCGCATCGCGCGGTCGGGGCGGCTCCGGGCGATCGGCTTGTTCGCCATTCCCGGCGCGATCGTCGCCACCGCGGCGATCGTCTTCCTCGGCGAGCTCCTCGTGACCGCGGACCAATTCCGCTGCCCCTAGCGACCGGTAACGGCGGTGGCACGGAGCCTGCTCGATGAGCCGGCATGAGTACGACACACGAACCCGACGTCAACGAGACCGAGATCATCGACCGTCCGGTGATGGAGCAACGCGTCGACCGGGTCGAGCGTGTCCGCGAGCCGCGAACCGTCGCGCCCGCGGGCCAGGTGAATGTCGGCACGAACCCGTACGCGCCGGTATGGACCGTCACGCGGGTCATCACGCTGCTGTTCACGGTCCTCGAGGTGCTGCTCCTCGTGCGCTTCGGCCTGAAGCTGCTCGGCGCGAACGCACAGCAGCCGCTGGTCAACGGCCTCTACGCGATCACCGAGCCGCTCGTCCGGCCGTTCCAGGGGATCTGGCCGCAGACGAACGCACCGGTCGTGTTCGACCTGCCGGCGCTCCTTGCGATCGTGTTCCTGTTCCTCGTCGCGGCGCTCGTCGTCGCGCTGGTGCGGGCGATCGCGGGCAACCGGACCGCCTAGCTCTTCGGGGCGGCGCGGACCTCGTCGAGGGACAGGGGGTCCTCGAGGGATGACGTGTCCCCGAGATCGGTCACACCGAGGTACGCGCCGCGGATGAGCCGGCGCAGGATCTTTCCGTTACGCGTCTTCGGCAGCTGACGGATGAACCGCACGGCCTTCGGCCGGAGCGGCTTGCCGAGCTGCTCCGCGATCGTGTCCGACACGGATCGCTCGAGCGCGGCATCGATCGTCACGCCCGGCCGTGCGACGGCGAACACGACGATGGCCTCGCCCTTCAGCTCATCGGGCACGCCGATCGCGGCCGCCTCGCCCACTGACGCGTTCGCGACCGCAGCGGATTCGACCTCGGCGGGTCCCACGCGCTTTCCCGCGATCTTCAGCGTGTCGTCGCTGCGGCCCTCGATGTACCAGAACCCCTGATCGTCCACGCGCGCCCAGTCGCCATGGACCCACACGTTCGGGACGCGGGACCAGTAGGTCTCGGTGTAGCGGTCGCGATCCTTCCAGAACCCCCGGGTCATCCCGGGCCACGGCGCGCGGAGCACGAGCTCGCCGACCGCGCCACGCACCGAGCGGCCCTGCTCGTCGACGACATCGGCGGCCATCCCGGGGATCGGGCCACGGAACGAGCCGGGCTGGATGTCCGTCCAGGTCGTGCAGCCGAGGATCCCGCCGGAGATCTCCGTGCCGCCGGAGTAGTTGATGATCGGACAGCGCGCATCGCCGACCGTCCGGAAGTACCACCACCACGGCTCGGGATTCCACGGTTCGCCCGTGCTGCCGAGGACGAAGAGGCTCGAGCGGTCGTGCCTCCGGACCGGATCCTCCCCCGCGCGCATGAGGCCGCGGATGGCCGTCGGTGAGATGCCGAGGTGCGTCGCCCGATGCCGCTCGACCATCGACCAGATCCGCGACTCGTTCGGGAAATCGGGCGTCCCGTCGTACAGGACGATCGTCGCGCCGAGCATGAGCCCGCCGGCGATGAGCCACGGGCCCATCATCCAGCCGATGTCGGTGAACCAGAACACGACGTCGCGGTCCTGCACGTCGAAGCAGTGGGCCATGTCCTGCGCGGCCTTCACCGGGAACCCGCCGTGCACGTGGACCGCGCCCTTCGGCCGGCCGGTCGTGCCTGACGTGTAGATGATCATGAACGGGTCCTCGGCGCTCGTATCCTCCCAGGCGACAAGCGGCACGCCGCCCCGTCGGACGACCTCGGCCCACGTCACGTCCCGGTCGCGCTTCGGGTAGTCGCGCCCGAGCCGCTCCGCGACGACGACCGTCTTCACCGTCGGCGCGCCGTCAGCAGCCTGGTCCGCGGTCTCCTTCATCGTCACGACTGATCCGCGGCGGGTGAAGCCGTCGGCGCAGATCAGGACCGACGCCTCGCAGTCGCGCAGCCGCCCAGCGATGGCCTCCGCCCCGTAACCGGAGAAGATCGGCGTGTAGATCGCGCCAAGCGCGCCGAGCGCCAGCACAGCGACGACGCATTCGATCCCCATCGGCAGGAAGACCGCGACCCGATCGCCCTTGTGCACCCCGATCGCGCGCAGCCCGGCCGCGAACCGGGCGACCTCCGTGCGGAGCTCGCCGTACGTGCGCCGGTCGACGCGTCCGTCCTCGCGCTCGCTGATGAGCGCGACGCGATCCTGATCGCGATCGGGCCGCAACGCTGTGCCGACGTAGTTCATCCGGCCGCCCGTCCACCACGTCGTCCAGGGCAGGCCCTTCGAGACGTTCATCGCGCGCGAGTACGGCGCGGTCCAGACGAGGCCGAGGTCGCGCTCGGTCGCGCGCCAGAATCGCTCGAGGTCATCGGTCGCCCAGCGCAGGAGCTCGTCGTAGCTGCGGAGGCCCAGGGCGTTCGCGAAGCGCCGAAGCCGGCTGCGGTCGAGATAGCGCTCGCTCGGGGACCACGCCGCTGGCACGCCTTGACTCTAGCCAGACAGGGCGACGGGCTCCTTCACGCGATCGTGGGCCATCGCGCGCGTGAGCAGACCGAGCATCGCGATCCCGGCCACGACATAGGCGAGGCCCTGGAGATTGAGGATGTTCAAGGTGCCGAGCGGGACGGTCAGCGTGCCGGCGATCCCGAGGCCGACGAGCGCCAGGAGCGAGGATGTCGTGAACATCGCGCCGATCACCCGACCGCGATACGCGTCCGGAACACGGCCCTGGATGATGCTGAACATCGTGGGAAAGCTCATCGCCCCAGGGATGCCGACGAGAAAGAACAGGGCGACCACGACCGCGAACGGCGCGCCGAGCCCCGGCACGTTGAACGCGGTCAGGTCGATGAGGCCGAACAGCAGCGTCGTCCACCCGATGAGCTTCGCGGGCGAGACGCGCGCGCTGATCGCGACGAGCGCGAAGCTACCGAGCACGGCGCCGACGCCCTGCGCGGACATGAGCACGCCGAGCTCCGTCGCGCCGCCGTGGAGGATCTGCACGGCGTAGAGGATGAAGAGGACGCGGAACACGCCCTCACCGATGGACGACAGCGCGACCAGCAGGAAGAGCGTGCGGACGACCCGATCGGCCCACACGAGCACCAGGCCCGCGCGCCACTCGGTCCAGAGCTTCCGCCACGCGCGGATGCCGTCCTCGACGGTCGCCGCGACGGCCGGGGCGCTGACCACGTTGCGCATCGACGCGACGAGCATGGCTGCGGCGAGGAACGTGATCGCGTCGACGATGGCCACGCCCATGATCCCGCCGATGGCGGCGATGACCCCACCGATGGGCGGGCCGATGATCCGCGAGAGGTTGTTCGACGCCGAGTTCACGGAGTTGGCGGCGACGAGCTCGTCCTGCTCGACCAGCCGCGGCAGCAGCGCGCCGACCGCCGGATTCACGAACTGGCCGAGGCTCGCTTCGATGAGCACGACCACGTAGACGATCCAGATCGTGGTGGCGTCGTGCACGACCGTGAGCGGCAGCAGCGTCGCCGCGAGGAGCAGGTTGCCGACGACGACGGTCTTCCGGCGATCCCATCGGTCGACGTACACGCCGGCAACCGTGCCGAGGGCGATGCTGGGGAGGACGCCGGCAACGAACATGAGCGTCGTGGCGAGCGCCGATCCCGTGATCTGGTAGATCGAGATCGGCATGCCGATGTAGAGCACCCAGTCCCCGACGAACGAGATGAAGCCGCCGGCCCAGAGCAGGCCGAAGTTCCGCCGCGCGAGAAGCCGGAAGTTGCGCACGGCGTGACCGTACGGGTCGCCGGGCAGCGCTGAACGTATCCGGCGACGCACTCACCGTTCGTCCTATCGTTCGGCGATGCCCGCCAAGAAGACGACAGCCAAGAAAACGACGCGCAAGACCACCAAGAAGCGCGGCCCCGCCGCACCGCGCGGGCCGGAGGCGCTCGAGAGCGCCATCGATCTCGCCGACGACAGCGTGGCCGAGATGACCAAGCGCGTCGGGAAGGCCGGCGGTGCGGTGCTCGCGGCGTTCAAGGACCCCTACGGCGGCTCGCCGTTGCTGCTTGCGAGCATCCCGCTCCGATCGATCGAAGCGACCGAGTTCCAGCGCGATCTCTCGAAGGTCCACGCCGACCGGCTCTCGGACGCGATCGGTGCCGTCGGCATCTTCCTCGATCCGGTCATCGCCGTCGCAGGCAAGGACGGCTTCACGTCGCCGAACGGACGCCACCGCCTCGCTGCCGCGAAGAAGCTCGGGCTGCGCACGGTCAGCGCGCTCGTGGTCGCCGACCCGCAGATCGCGTACCGGATCCTGCCGCTCAACACCGAGAAGGCTCACAACCTGCGCGACCGCAGCATGGAAGTGATCCGGATGGCGCGCTCCCTCGCGAAGGAGCAGCCCCGCTCGACCGAGAGGGATCACGCCGTGGCGTTCGAGGCCGCGTACTTCCTCACGCTGGGGACCGCATACGAGGAGCGCGTGCGGTTCGCTGGCTCGTCGTACCAGTCGATGCTCCGGCGGGTCGACATCTTCCTCGACGGCGCGCTGCCGGCCGCGCTGCGCCAGCGCGATCAGTGGGGCCGGCGGCTCCTCGAGATCGACGATCGTGTCGCCGCGCACGTGAAGACCCTGCAGGAAATGGGGTTCAAGAGCCCATATCTGCGTGCGGTCGTCGTGGCGCGCTGCAACCCGGTCCGGTGGATCCCGCAGAAGCGTGGTGCGCCGCCGCCGATGACCATGGCCGAGGCGCTCGGCAAGATGGCCGCGAGCGTGCGGAAGTTCGATCCGAAGTCCGTGCGCGCCGGCGATCTCGCACTCGTCGCGGCGGTCAGCTCGGACGAGTAGCGCGGCCTAGCGAGGCACGTACTCGAGCACGATCGCCGCCACGACGAGCACGACCACCGACGCGACGATCAGCACCAGCGGAACGACGTAGAAGACCACGATCGCGAACACGAGGACGATGAACGCGCGACGCGGCGGCAGCACGTAGTGCGCCTCGATCGCGCGCCAGGTGATGAACGCGAGCCAGATCAGGCTGGCGGTCCCGATGAGCTGCGCGATCTGAGCGCCGGCGGTCTTGCCGCTTCCGAGAAGCGCGGCCGCGCCGTCCGCGGGGATCCGCGTTAGCGCGGTCGCGTACCCAAGGAGCACGAACATCGGCCGGATCGGACGGCGGACACCATCGAGGCGCGCGGCGGCGTGGACGGCAGTCGTGCCGAGGAACCAGACCAGCAGCGGCGAGAACGCGGTGACCACGATCACCGCCGTCCAGGCCTGCTCGATGAGGTAGCCGATGATCGCCGCCCGGTCGCGTCCCACGGCGTCGATGAGCGTGCCGATCGCCGGACTGCGGTCGTCCCCATAGAGGACGCTCGCGACGGGAACGTCGGCGGCGAAGCGCGCCGCGTTGGCGGCCGCGATGGCCGTCGCGAGCACGACGAGGCCAACAGCGACCAGCAGTCGGCCGTTCGCAAGGATCAGCACGACACCGCGGCGCGGCGAGCGGATGAGCGCGAGCAGCTCGGTCATCGGAAGGCCGCGGCGAGCGCATCGCTGACAGCGACGTCGGTCGCGACGTCGATCGTGTCCCGCTCGTCGCCGGTCCAGGCCGGCGGATCGGCGTCGTGCAGCGCATCGGGGACCGGCGCCCCGAGCATGACGAGGTACTCGATCGACCACCCCCGCGCGACCGCATCGAGGTCGTAGCCGCCGCCGCCCATCGCGACCCACGGGAAGCCGAAGTCACGGAACGCGCGCACGACATGTTCGCGCGCGCGAGTGGAGATCTGAAGATGCGTGAGCGGATCCGTGAAGTGGGAGTCGATCCCCTGCTGCGTGACGAGTACATCGGGCTTGAAGCGTCCGACGAGCGGCGGAACGACCGCGTCGAACGCGTTCACGTACGCGTGGTCGTCGGTGTAGGGCGGCAACGCGACGTTGATGCTGTACCCGGCGCCCTTCCCGGTACCGCGCTCGTCGGCGAAGCCGGTCCCCGGGAACAGCGAGTGACCGGACTCGTGCAGCGAGATCGTGAGGACCTGATCGGTGTCGTAGAACGCCGCCTGGACCCCATCGCCGTGATGCGCGTCGATGTCCACGTACGCGACCTTGAGGCCGCGATCGGCGAGGAGCCCGCAGGCGATCGCCGGATCGTTGTAGATGCAGAACCCCGACGCGCGGCTGCGCATCGCATGGTGCAGTCCGCCGGCACCGTTGAACGACACTCGGAGCCGGCCGGCGAGCACCTCCTCCATGCCACTCAGCGTCCCGCCGGTCGTGAGCAGCGAGGCCTCGTGCATCCCCGCGAACGGCGGCGTGTCGCCGTAGGCGGAGAGTCCCCAGCGCGTGTAGTCCTGGCTCGGATCCACCGACGCCAGCTCGACCGCGCCGACGTATTCCGGCGTGTGGATCCGCTGGATCTCGGCGATCGTCGCGTCGCGCGGCACGAGCACGACGGCGTTCGGCCGGCGGAACGCGCCGAGGGCTTCCAGCTTGTCGTGCACGCCGATGAGCCGCCGTGGCTTGAGCGGGTGGTCGTCGCGATAGACGTGGGACGCGAGGCGCGGGTCCCAGACGAACCCGGCGCGGTCGGTCTTCAGCGCTCGAGCGTCTCCATGAGCTCGCGCCACTCGCCCGGCGACATCCCGGTGGACTCGCGGTCGACGTGCTCGCCGCGCAGCATGCGACGCACGACGGCAAGACTCTTCGCGGAGAGCTCGTAGGCACCCATGCGGTAGTCCATGAACGCCGCATAGGTCAGTGGCACCCACTGCTTCACGCACTCGAGGATCGCGTCCGCGTACACGCGGATCTCGTACTGCGCACGCGCGTCGGTGCGCAGATTCAGGAAGTGCAGCAGATTGTGTAGGTCGATCTTCCAGTACCACTGCGTGTAGAAGTTGACCGACAGGTTCATCCTCGCAAGCTCGCGAGCGAGGCCGGAACGCGTGGGATCGAGCGTGTCGCCGGCGATGTTCTCGTTCAGCATCTCTTCGTAGTGCGAATACGAGCGCTCCGCGTCCTCGCGCAAGATCTCGAGCACCCGAACCGACTCCGGGCCGGTGATCGTCTCGCCGCGACCTTGACGGTTGCTCCGTGATTGCGTGCCGAGCTGCTCTGGCGCCGGCAGATAGAACTCGTTATCGAGGATCGAGTATCTTCCCGAAATTTCGTTGAGGTTCGCCACGCGGTGCCTGACCCATTCGCGGGCGACGAAGATCGGCATCTTCGCGTGCAGCTTCAGCTCACACATCTCGAACGGCGATGTGTGGCGATGGCGCATGAGGTAGTTGATCAGCCCCGCGTCCTCACGAACCTTCTTCGTTCCCGCTCCATACGACACGCGCGCGGCCTGCACGACCGCGGCGTCGTCTCCCATGTAGTCGATGACCCGAATGAAGCCGTGGTCGAGCACGGGGATGGGCTGGTAGAGGAGGGCTTCCATCGCCGGCACCGTCGCGCGGCGGGTCTCGTGGCTGGCTTCGCGCTGGGCCTCGATCTCGGTCCGCTGTGACTGCGTGAGAGTCGCGGGCCGCTCGAGGGTGTCCACGAGGGGCGAGTCTAGGCCCGGTGGAAACTCGCCTCGGGACGTGGCTCCGCGCGCGAATGCCGGCGATCGAACGCGACCCGTCGTTCGATCTGACGCTTCGCGACGGTCTTCATCTCGGCTGCGGCCTGCGCGAGGGCGGCTGCGGTCGTGAACGTTCGCGAGTCCGAGCTCGCGATGCCCACCGACACCGTCGCGATGGGCCACCGGCTGCGCAGGCCCCGACGGTCGGGCGCCTCGTAGCCACCGGCGGCAATGTCGCCCGCGTCATGCAGCTGGCGCGAGCGGACGCTGAAGCGCGCGACGATCTCCTCGGCGAGCGGCTGGGCGTCATCGGACGCGCAGAGCACGACGAAGTCGTCGCCGCCGATGTGGCCCAGGAACGCGTCCTCGCCGGATCCCGCGACCGCGCCGAAGATCGCTTCGGCCAGCTCCGAGATCAGGGTGTCGCCACGAGTGAAGCCGTAGCGGTCGTTGAAGCTCTTGAAGTTGTCGATATCGAGGTAGAGGCACGCGAACTTGTCGCCGGCCCGCAGGCGCGTGGTGATCTCCTCGTAGATCGCGGTATTCCCGGGCAGCCCCGACAGCGGATTGAGCCCACCGAGGGTGCGTGAGCGCCGCAGCGCCGTCTGCACGCGCGCGGCAAGCTCCTCGAGATCGAACGGCTTCGTGACGTAGTCGTCGGCGCCGGCGCGCAGGTGCCGCACCTTGTCCGCGCTCCGCGAGGACCCGGTGAGGAACACGACCGGCGTGTAGCGCGTGCGATGGTCGGCCTGCAGGCGTTCGAAGACCTGATCGCCGGAGAGCTCCGGCAGCGTCAGATCGAGGACCACGAGCTGCGGCCGCAGGACGATCGCGCGCTGCAGAGCGGTCACTCCATCGTGCACGGCCTCGCTCACGATGCCGTCCTCGGCCAGGCGTTCTGCCAGCGCGGCGCAGGTGGCCGGATCGTCGTCGACGATCAGCACCGTCGGTCTCCCGTTCACGGCAACGATGGTCAGCCGAGGGGGCGACGCGGGGTAGATGACCAGCTGCGGCTATCCGGGGCAGGACGAATGGCCAAGGGGGTAAATGAACGTTGACCGCTTGGTCGGTCGACTGGTCGGGCTAGCGCGCTTCCGTGCCGCGCAACTGCTCCCACTCGGAGCGCCGGACCTCGCAGATCCAGTGATCGTGCCAGCTTCCTTCGCGATAGAAGTGCTCCCGCTCGACTCCGACCTCGCGATAGCCCGCCTTCAGCAGCGCCCGCCGACTGGCCTCGTTCTCGGCGAACGTCCCTGAGGTCAGCTTGTGGAGGTTGAGCTGGCGGAACGCGTAGTCCGTTCGAAGACGCATCGCCTCGGACGCACGACCCTTTCCCCATTCGGATCGCACGCCGATCATGATCCCGGTCAGGCCGTGGGCGTGAAGCCAGTCGATCTGATGGATGCCCGTCGCGCCGATCGGCCGGCCATCGGCTTCGAGCATCCAGAACACGTCGGTCGTTGATTCGCCGATCTTCTTCAGGAACCCTTCCTCCTGCAGCTGACCGACCGCGAAGCGCCGGAGCAGGTAGCGCGTCACCTCGAGATCGCCGAACCATTCGACGAAGCGTGCGGCGTCGGAGTCGTCGGGTGGGCGAAGGGTCACCTTCGTGCCCACCAGCACGGGACCATACATCTGCGCGCGTGATGCTAGCGCGGCATCATGAGCGGATGCGCCTTCACTTCCTCGGCGCCGCGCGCACGGTGACCGGTTCGCAGTACCTGCTCGAGACCGATCGGGCGCGCGTGGTCATCGACTGCGGCATGTTCCAGGGCAGCCCACACGATGTGCTCCGCAACCGCGTGCCCTTCGCCTACGACCCGAAGGCGATCGACGCGGTGCTCCTCACCCACGCGCATCTCGACCACTGCGGCCTCATCCCGCACGTGAGCGCGCTCGGCTTCCGCGGCCCGATCTACGCGACACGCGGGACGGTCGAGCTCACGCGGCTCGTCCTGCTCGACTCGGCCAAGCTTCAGGAGGAGTTCGCGGCCAAGCACCAGCGGTTCGCCCGCAAGTACCCCGACCGCGCGTTGATCGAGGACCGCTCGGCCGCGGCCGAGCTCGCGGCCGCGACCGACGAGGACGCCGAGGAGGCCACGCGTAACGCGGCGCCCGAGGCACTCACGTACCTGCGTCAGCCGCTGTACACGACGCCGGACGCGACGGCCGCGCTCGATCGGTTCAAGGGCATCGAGTACGGCGCCGAGATGGAGATCGCGCCGGGCGTCACGGCGACGTACCTCGACGCCGGGCACATCCTCGGCTCAGCGATCATCCGCGTCCGCGCGCGCGACAATTCGGGCGACCGGACCATCGTGTTCAGCGGGGACATCGGGCGACCGAACACGCCGATCATCCGCGATCCGACCCCGGTGCGCGACGGCGACTACCTCCTGGTCGAGTCGACCTACGGCGGCCGGACCCACGAGCCGGAAGAGGAAGCGATCCGGCTGCTCGGCGAGGCGGTGACCGCGACGGACGGCGCGAAGGGCGTGCTGCTCATGCCATCGTTCGCGATCGGTCGCACCCAGGAGATCGTGTACGAGCTCGACCGGCTGCTCGCCGCGGGCACGATGCCGCACGTGCCTCTGTATCTTGATTCGCCGATGGCCGGGAGCGCGACCGAAATCTACCGCAAGTACGCGGAGTACTTCGACGACGACGCCAAGGCGCTCCTCGCGAAGTCCGAGGCGCCGCTCGATTACCCGGGTGCCGTCATGGTCAAGGACGCGAAGGCGTCCACAGCGCTCGATACGGACGGCGTCCGGCCGTACATGGTCGTCGCATCGAACGGGATGATCACCGGTGGGCGGATCGTGCAGCACGTGAAGTCGCTCATCGGCGACGCCGCGATGACGCTGCTGTTCGTCGGCTATCAGGGCGAGGGCACGCTCGGCGCGCAGCTGCAGCAGGGCGCGAAGCAGGTCCGGATCGACGGGCAGGATGTTGCGGTCGCGTGCCAGGTCCGCTCGATCAGTGGCTTCTCGGCGCACGCGGACGAGCCGGAGCTCCTCGCGTGGCTGCGGAACTTCAGCGTGGCGCCGAAGCTGACGTTCATCGTGCACGGCGACCCGGTGGCCCAGGCCGCGTTCGAGCCGAAGGTGAAGGCGCTCGGCTTCGCGACGAAGGTGCCCCAATGGCGCGAGACCGTGGAGCTCACGTGACGCCGAAGCCGATCAAGGGCGTGTGCTTCGACTTCGGCGACACGCTCTTCCACAGCCCCGACGGCGCGGCCGTCATCGCGGAGGCCGGCGTCGCGCCGCAGGTCGCGCGCGAGCTGTGGGACAAGATCTGGCGGGACTCGAAGACTCCCGCTGCGATCGCGGTGCAGCGCGACCTCTCGCCGGAGGCTCATCGCGCCGGCTGGACCGCACTGTTCGAGCAGGCTGACATCCACAAGCCCGGGCTCTCGGCGCTTCTGTACGAGCGGGTGATGGATCACCAGAAGTGGCTTCCCTACCCCGATGCCGAGCGCGTGCTTCGCGCGCTGCGAGAGCGTGGTCTGCGGATCGGCGTCGTCAGCAACGTGGCCGAGGATCTCCGGCCGGTCTTCGTCGCGCGCGGCTGGGGCGATCTGGTCGACGGCTACACCCATTCGTACGAGCACCGGATCGAAAAGCCCGATGCGCGCATCTTCCTCGCGGCGTGCAAGGCCATGGGCACCGCGCCGAGCGAGACCCTCGTCGTGGGCGACCATCCCGTGGACGGCGGCGCCGTCGCGGCCGGGTGCGTCGCGCTGCTGCTCCCGCGGGTCGAGCCGGGCCAGGAGCGCGGCCTCGAGCGCGTGCTCGCGCTCGTGGGCAGCTAGGCGACCGGCCGTCGCGCGAGCGCCGCTTCCAACAGGACCGCGTCGCCGCGGCGATCGCCGACCTCGAGCTTCGCGCGGATCCGCGTGATGTGCACGCGCAGCGTCTCGGGTGACAGGTCCAGCGCCTTTGCGAGCTCGACGCGCTCGACGTGCGTACCCGCGGTCTGCAGCTTCTCGATCTCGTGGAGCACGCCGATCTCCCGCCAGGTGAGACCGATCGCGCGGAGGTAGTACGTCGCCTCGTCGAGCGCCGACGCCGCGACCGCGGACGCCGAATCGGTCTTCGCGCGTCTGACCGCCGCGTCGCCACGGGCTCTCAGGATGCGCGCGAGCTTCTGGGCCTCGGGATCGTGCTCCGCGGCCCGGCCGAGCCACGACGCGACGTCCGGCAGGTAGTACGCGAAGCCCTCGCCGCCACGGACGTCAATGTCGCGGACGAGCTGCACGGCGCGGGCGTTCCCTCCGCCGCGGACGAGGGACTCTCGATTGAACGCGGCATGGACCGCGGCACCGAGCGACCAGTGCCCCATCCCGCGCGACTCGAACTCCTTGCCGGCCTCGTCGAGCATGCGGACCGCGCCGCGGGGGTCGCCGCGCCGGCCCTTCACGATGCCGCGGACGAAGTCGCGGAAGTGCTCGTCGGCGGGGAACCCAGTCGGCGCGCGCGCGAGGATCCGCTCTGCGACCTCCGCCTCGCCGCGCAGGAGCGCGATGTGTGCGAGGTCCTCCTCGCCACCGGCCCCGCTCTGCCGCCCGAGGCGGTCGCCGGTCGCGATCTCGCCTCGCTCCATCCGCGCCCGCGCGAGGCAGAGGAGCGTGTAGCGCCATGCCGAGGTGCCGTACGACCGCAGCCCTTCCTCGGCCCGGGTGAACTCGTCGATCGCGAGATCGTTCTTCCCGGCGTACCAGTGCGCGAAGCCGTTCGTGTACGTGGCCCACGCGGCCTCCCACGAATCGCTGAGCTTCGCGGCGAAGCGGGACGTGGCCTCCGCAGCGGTCGCCGCGCCAATGTAGTCGCCGGTGTGCGCGAGGAGATGCGCGAGCTGCCGCTGGACGCGCGCGATGACCAGGTCCTTCGAGCGGCCGCGCGGTGCGGCGGCGAGCGCATCCTCGGCCCATCGCGCGTCGGTGAGCGCCGCGGTGATCTCGTTCGCGGCCGTGCGGTTGATGGACTTCGCGAGCTGCAGCTCGGCGAGCATGAGCGGGTCGGCCGCGGCCTGGCGCTCGGCCTGCTTCACGAGGCGGGCCACCTCGTCGCCTCGGACGAGGTAGTACGCGAGGTGCGCGAGGTCGACCGCGATCCGCGCCGAGAGCAGCGGATCCTTCGTCTCCCCATGGAGCGCGGTGAGCTCGGACCAGGCGACGTTGAACGACTCGACGTACGTCAGGCAGCGGGCGCGGAGGATCCGGCGTTCGAGGGTCTGCTTCCCGACGGACAGCGTCGGCAAGAGACGCTCGGCCTCGGCGCGGGAGAGCGGCCCGAGGGCCTGTTCGCGGACGGTCGGCATTCCGCTAAGTATTACGACGGCGCTACGAGTTAGGTTCGCGGCGGAGCTACCGGGGCGGGAAGTGCGGCTGCAGCTCCGCGACGTGCCCGTGCGAGTGGCGGGCCTGGTATGCGGCGATCCAGCCTGCGGTCAACGGGCCGCGCTCGGCGTGGACGCCGATCCGGTCGCGCGCCCCCGGGCGCTGGAGCGTCTGCACGATGGCGCCGTGCGCGGCCTGCAGGCGCTTCGACAGGGCCATGGCGTCGGCGTCGTTGTTCTTCCGCTCGGCATGGACCGTGTCCTGGTCGACGTTCGGCAACGCGGGCCGGTCCTCGGCGACGCAGCGGCGGACCCGCTCCGCGTACACCTCGGCCATGTCGGTGATGTGCCCGATGACCTCCTTCGCGGTCCAGTCGCCGATCTTCACCGCGCGCAACCGCTCGTCCGGTGTGCGCCGCACGAGCGCCGAGATCGTGGCCGCATCGTCGGCGAGGGTGAATGCGGCGTCTTCGTCGTAATGGAGGTCGTCGGTCTTCATCCGCAGATTCTCACTCGTCGCCGGCCTCCAGCGACGCGAGCCGGTCGGCTTCGTCGGCCTGCATGAGCGCCTCGACGAGGTCGTCGAGCTCGCCGTCCATCCGGCGCGGCAGGTTCGAGAGGTTATGGCCGAGCCGCTTGTCGGTCAGACGGTCCTGCGGGAAGTTGTACGTGCGCATCTTCTCGGAGCGCTCGCCGCGGCCGATCTGCGCGTTGCGGAGCGCGCCGGCCTTGGCGTCCTTCTCCTCCTGCGCTCGCGCGAAGAGCCGCGCGCGCAGGACCGTCATCGCCTTGGCCTTGTTCTTCATCTGCGACCGTTCGTCCTGCTGGATCACGACCTCGCCCGTCGGCAGGTGCGTGATCCGCACGGCGGAATCCGTGGTGTTCACGCCCTGGCCACCTTTGCCGCCCGCGCGATAGACGTCGATCTTCAGATCGTCGTCGTTGATCTGGATGTCGACCTCCTCGGCCTCGGGCAGCACGGCGACGGTCGCGGTCGACGTATGGATCCGGCCCTGGGCCTCGGTGGCGGGAACGCGCTGCACCCGATGCACGCCGGACTCGAACTTCAACCGGCTGTATGCGCCCTGCCCAGCGATGCGGAAGATCACCTCCTTGTAGCCACCCTTCTCGGACCGGCTCGCGGAGAGCTCCTCGGCCTTCCACCGGTGACGCTCGGCGTAGCGGAGGTACATCTTGTAGAGCTCGCCCGCGAACAGCGCGGCCTCTTCTCCACCTTCGCCCGCGCGGATCTCGACGATGACGTTCTTGTCATCGAGCGGGTCGCGCGGGATGAGCTGGGTCCGGAGCTTGTCGGTGAGCCGATCGACGTCGAGGGCCGCGGTGCCCTCCTCCTCGTGCGCGAGGTCGCGCAGGTCCGCGTCGTCGCCCTCCTGAAGCTCGCGGGCGTCGGCAACGCGCTTCTCGGCGTCGCGCAGCTTGGCGATCGTGTCGACGATCGCCTCGAGCGACGCGTACTCCTGTCCGACGGTCCGCAGCTTGTCACGGTCGCCGGTGACGCTCGGATCGCTCATCGCCTCACCGAGCTCGCGGTGGCGAGACTCGATCTGCGTGAGGCGGCCGCGGAGCTTGGGGGAGAGCTCGGTCATGCCGCCGCATCCCCCGCGAGCGCTTCCTCGAGCGACGCGATCGCCACCTCGATCATCGGCGTGTCGGGGCGCCGGGTGGTGATCGCCTGCAGCAGGAGACCGGGCGCGACGGCGAGCCGCATGAGGGGATTGTCCTCGTGCCCGGCGCCGAGGCGCAGCACCTCGTACGAGATCGACGCGACGGGGATGACGAGCACGAGCCGCACGAGCAGGTCGACGATCAGGTTCACGCGCGGCACGAACGCGAAGACGGCGATCGCGATGACCACGACGAACAGCAGGAACGCGGTCCCACACCGCGGATGCGCGGTCGGATACGGGGCCACGTGCGCCGCATCGAGCGGGTCGCCGTGCTCGAAGGCATGGATGGTCATGTGCTCGGCCCCGTGATACGCGAACACGCGCCGGATGTCCGGCACGAACGAGATCGCGACGAGGTAGCCGAGGAGAAGCGCGAGGCGAAGCAGCCCTTCCGCGATGTTCAGCCAGAGCGTCGAAGGGATCGTCGACCGCAGCAGGCCGGTCGCGACGTACGGGACGCCGATGAACAGCACGAGCGCGACGACGAGTCCGACGGCCATGAACGCCGAGCTACCGCCGGTCCGGAGCTGCTCTTCCGCGGCCAGCTGGACGTCGGCTGAGCGCATGAGCATCCGCATCCCGTAGCGGAGCGACTCCCAGAGGACGAACACACCGCGCACGAACGGCGCGCGTGCGAGCGCCGACGTGAGCAGCGGCGAATCGAGCGACTCGCGGTAGCGATAGATGCCCCCGTCCGGCTTCCGGCAGGCGAGCCCGATCGTGCGGCGGCCACGGATCATTACGCCCTCGATGACCGCCTGGCCGCCATAATTCGCCGGCCGAGCGCTCATGCGCGCGCCGTCGCCCGGCGCGGGACCGTATGACACGTCCGGCAGCGCGCCTCGTAGGCCTCCTGCGCGCCGATGACGATGATCGGGTCGTCGTAGTCCGCCGGGACGCCGTTCACGATCCGCTGCGTGCGGGTCGCCGACTCCCCGCAGACCACGCAGATCGCTTCGAGCTTGTCGACGCGCTCGGCCAGCGCGAGCAGGGTCGGCACCGGACCGAACGGCTCGCCGCGGAAGTCGAGATCGAGCCCCGCGCAGATCACCCTGCGACCGTCGAGCACGAGGGCACGGACGACATCGACGATGCCAGCATCGAAGAACTGGACCTCGTCCACCCCGACCACGCTCGTCTCCGGCTCGAGGAGCGGAATGATCTCGGCGCTCGCCCGCACGGGCCGCGCGTCGAACGAGTCGCCATCGTGAGAGCGCACGTGCTCGCTGCTGAAGCGATCGTCGATGGCGGGCTTGAAGACCTGCACCCCGCGACGCGCGATGACCGCGCGCTTCACACGACGGATGAGCTCCTCGCTCTTTCCGCTGAACATGCTCCCGACGACGACCTCGAGCCCACCCTGGTGGTGGCCCGACGACGGGCGGGCGCTAACGCGTGGGAGCGGCCTCGGAAGCGGCCGGCTGCTCCGCCTTCTGCTGGCCGTAGCGCTTGTTGAAGCGCTCGACACGGCCCTGCACGTC
>DATCOR010000005.1:0-1783 GCA_036564585.1 Candidatus Limnocylindria bacterium
CCTCACTGCTCGTCGAGGTGCTCCCGTTCCGGCCGTGCTTCGCGATGGGGGAGTCGCAGGCCCTCGCAGAGCTGTTCCGGAGCGGAATGACGGAGGCGCGGCTCATCCTCGCGACGCCGCCGAACGGCCGCCTGCCGATCGAGGCGAGCTATCGCTTCGAGCGGATCGACATCATGAATCGCATGAAGGTGAACGCCGACCGCTTCCTGCCGCGAGTCACGCATGCGATCACGCGCTTGACCGTCGAGGAGCTCGACGACGTGATCGACCTCTACGGGCACGCCTCGCGCTCGTACTTCACGCCGGCCCGGCTCGCGCGCGAGCTCTACTTCGGTGTGTACGCCGGTCGGCAGCTCGTCGCCGCGGCCGGCACGCACGTCCGCTCGTACGGGGCGGGCATGGCGGCCGTCGGCAACGTGCTCACGCGGCTCGCCTACCGCAACCGCGGCATGGCGACGTCCGTCACGTCGGCCGTCACCGAGGCCGCGCTCGAGAATCACCGGGACGTCGTCCTCAACGTCCGTCAGGACAACCTGCCCGCCATCAGCGTCTACCGCCGGCTCGGGTACGACATCCACGGGCCGTTCATCGAAGGTCCCGCGGTCCGTCGTGCGGTCTGGGACCGGCTCACCAAGAATCTGTTCGGGAGAACGCCATGACCCTCGCCACCAAGTCACAGTCCGACGTGGCCGACCGCTCGCTCGCCGATGCCGGCTCACGCCGCATCGAGTGGGCCGGGCGCGAGATGCCCGTCCTCGCGAGCATCCGCACGCGTGTCGCGGTGGAGCAGCCGTTCAAGGGGCTGCGCATCGGCGCGTGCCTCCACGTCACCACTGAGACCGCGAACCTCGCGATCACGCTGCGCGATGCCGGCGCGTCGGTCGCGCTCTGCGCGTCGAATCCGCTGTCGACCCAGGACGACGCGGCCGCGGCGCTCGTCCAGAACGAAGGCATCGCGACATTCGCCCGCAAGGGCGAGGACCGGGACACGTACTACCGGCACATCGAGGCCGTGCTCGACACGAAGCCGCAGATCACCATGGACGACGGCGCGGACGTCGTGACGCTCCTCCACACGACGCGCAAGGAGCTCCTGCCGAGCGTGAAGGGCGGCACCGAGGAGACGACCACCGGCGTCATCCGCCTGCGCGCGATGGCCGCCGAGGGCGTCCTCGCGTACCCGATCATCGCCGTGAACGAAGCGCGGACGAAGCACATGTTCGACAACCAGTACGGCACCGGACAGTCCGCGATCGACGGCCTCCTGCGAGCGACGAACATCCTCATCGCCGGAAAGACCGCCGTCGTCTGCGGCTACGGCTGGGTCGGGCGCGGTGTCGCGTCGCGGTTCCGCGGCATGGGCGCGATCGTGATCATCGTCGAGGTCGATCCACTGCGCGGACTCGAGGCCGCGATGGATGGCTACCAGGTCATGCCGATCGCCGACGCGGCGACGCGCGGCGACATCTTCCTCACGACGACGGGCAACCTGAATGTGATCGGCGGCCAGCACTTCCCCCGCATGAAGGACGGCGCGACCGTGGCGAACGCCGGCCACTTCAACGACGAGATCGAGATCCCGGCGCTCGAACGGCAGTCGAAGGGCAAACGGACGATCCGGCCGTTCGTGGAGGAGTACAGCCACGAGAGCGGCAAGAAGATCTTCCTGCTCGCCGAAGGCCGGCTCCTGAATCATGCGGCGGCCGAAGCGAATCCCGCCGCGGTCATGGACATGAGCTTCGCGAACCAGGTCCTCGCGATCGAGTACCTCCTGAAGCAGGGC
>DATCOR010000251.1:0-5543 GCA_036564585.1 Candidatus Limnocylindria bacterium
CTCATGGCGAGCTTCGGCGGGGGCGGACACGTTCGAGCGGCCGGCGCGCTCATCGTGGGCACCGACCACGCCGCGATCCGCGAGCGCGTGCTCGCCGCGGCGCGCGAGGCGCTCGACCGCGCTCGACAGCCCGCATGACCCTGACCCCGTCCGGGGTCCTGCCGATCGATAAACCGCTGGGCTGGACCTCGTTCGATGTCGTCGCGGTCGCGCGGCGAGCGCTCGGCGCGAAGCGCGTCGGCCACGGCGGCACGCTCGATCCGCTCGCGACCGGCGTGCTCCCGCTGCTCGTCGGCAGCGCGACGAAATTCGCCGACCGGCTACACACGGCGTCCAAGGTCTACGCGGCGCTCATCACGTTCGGACGGGAGACCGCGACCGACGACCGTGAGGGCGCCGCGACGCGCGAGGCCGATGTGCCGGCGCTGTCAGGTGACGAGCTCGACGCGATGCTCGAGGCGTTCCGCGGCCCGCAAGCACAGGTGCCGCCCGCGTACGCGGCGGTGAAGGTGGACGGCCGGCGCGCGTACGCGCGCGCGCGAAGCGGCGAGACCGTCGAGCTCGCGGCCCGGACCATCACCGTGGAGCGGCTCGCGATCGCGAGCTGGGAGCCGCCGGACGTGCGCCTGCTCGTCGTCTGCTCGACCGGAACGTACATCCGTTCGCTCGCCCGGGACATCGGCCGCGCGGCCGGATCCGCGGCGCATCTCGGGGGCCTGCGCCGGCTCGCCGTCGGCGCCCTCACGGTCGATGACGCGCAGAGCGTCGAGCGGCTCCGCGGCACGCCCGATGCGACGCGCCTCATCGACGCGGACGACCGTATCCTCCCGCTGGCGGAGCGGTTCCGCGAGGCACCGGCCGCAGAGCTCATGGCGACATGGGGGCGATCCGAATGATCATCCGGGGCGCGGAACGAGCGGCTCGCTGGCTGCTCGAAGCATGGCGCGGACTCTCGCTCGATGCGAGGGTCGTGGGGACAGTCGCGGTCGCGAACTGGCTGCTGCTGTTCGCGAACCACACGACCGTGGCCGCGACGAGCGATCAGACGATCTGGCGGCTGTTCCCCGGGATCGGCGGCCCGATCTTCCTGGCCGTCGCGGGAGCCGTCGCGTTCAGCTACCCGTTCCGCGACCGCCGCCAGGGGGCATCGTTCACCCCGCGTGGTCGCTGGCTGCACCTTGCGCTCATCCTCGCCGTCTTCGTGATCGTTCCGACGATCGCGTCGATCGTGCTTCGCGAGACCGGCAAGCCGTACACGTACATCCACGATGGTGCGCTGATGATCGAGGAGGCCGCACGCAAGCTGCTGGGCGGTCACAACCCCTACTCGACCGACTATCTGGACACGCCGCTCTACTACTGGCCGATGGTGAACAACCCCGCGCTCTACCACCTCACGTATTTCCCGTTCCTGTTCCTCATCACCGTGCCCTTCGTGTGGGCGTTCGATCACCTCGGCATCTTCTGGGATCAGCGCTACCTGTACCTGCCGGCGTTCGTGGCGACGCTCGCGATCCTTCCGCTGCTCGTGAAGCGCACGGATCACCGGATCGCGCTTGTGGTGCTCGTCGGCCTCAATCCCCAGCTGTTCCCGTTCGTGATCGAAGGACGCAACGACTTCTTCGTGCTCTTCTTCCTGTTCGCCGGGATCGCGCTCCTCCAGCGTGAGCGCCGGTCGTGGGCCTCGCTCGCGATCGCGGCCGCCGCCGCGGCGAAGCTGCACGCGCTGTTCCTGCTGCCGTTCCTCGCCGTCTATCTCATCGCGACCCGCAAGCCGAAGACGGCGGGCCAGGCCGCCCGAGCCCTGGCGCCGACGATCCCCGCGGTCATCTTCCTCGCGATCACGTTCCTCCCGTTCCTTGCCAACGATTGGGGCGCGTTCTACGACGACGTGGTCCGCTACAACGCCGGCGGCGCGGCGTGGACGTATCCGATCTCGGGGATGGGCTTCTCCGCGTTCCTGCTGTGGCTCGGGGCCATCGAGTACCGGCAGGCCGACTTCCCGTTCGCCGCCATCGAGCTCGCCGTCGCGACGCCGATCGCCCTCTACGCGCTGTACCGGCTGTGGCGGCTGCCGACGATCGCCGTGATGCTCGGCGGGTACGCCCTGACCCTGCTCGCGTTCCTGTTCTTCGGCCGCTACTTCCAGGGCAACTACCTCGGGTACATCCTCGCGGTCGCGTCGCCCGTCCCGCTGCTCATCCGCGAGGCCCGGCCGGTCCGCCGTCGGAAGCGCCGACGCGCGATCGCCGCGCGTGCGACCCAGCCCGGTCCTTCGACAGCGACGATCGGCCTCACGACCGGCACGGCCGAGGCGCGGAGCGTCGAATAGTCCTTCACGACTTCACCGGATGGCCGAAGGGTCCGTTGCACCTCGCGGTCGGCGTCTTCGATGGGGTCCACCTCGGACATCAGGCGCTCATCCGCGGGCTCGTCGGCGGCGCGCAGGCCGCGGGCGCGACTCCGGTCGCCGCGACGTTCGATCCGCTGCCGGCCCAGGTGCTGGCGCAAGATCCGCCGCAGTCGACCCTCGCCGACGCGCCGGAGCGTGCCGCGCTCCTCGTGCACGCGGGCGCGCGCGCCGTGATCGTCTTCACGTTCGACAAGGCGTTCTCGCAGCAATCCGCGGAGGCGTTCATCAAGCGCGTGACCAGCGCCGGCGACGTCCAGCGGATCGTCGTCGGTCCGGACTTCCAGTTCGGCCACGGCCGCGAGGGGGCGGTCCCGGCCCTCCGGACCCTCGGCGAGCGGTATGGCTTCGCGGTGACCGTCGTCGAGCCCATCGCGCTCGGCGGCGCGGTCGTGAGCTCGACCCGGATCCGGCAGGCGTTGCGCGAGGGTGACCTCGACACCGCGCAGGCGCTCCTGGGTCGGCCGTATTCGGTGACCGGCACCATCGTCCGCGGCGAGCAGCGCGGCCGCTCGCTCGGCTTCCCCACGATCAACGTCGCACCGCCGCCGGACAAGCTCCTCCCGCACGACGGGATCTACGCGACCTGGGTCATGCTCGGCGACACGCGCCATCGCGCGGCCTCGAGCCTGGGCGTGCGGCCGACGTTCGGCGGCGGCCCGCGCAAGCTCGAGGCCTACATCCTCGATTTCAGCGAAGAGGTCTACGGGCAGCAGGCCACCGTCGCGTTCGTCGAGCGCCTGCGCGACGAGATCCGGTTCGACAGCGCCGAAGACCTCGCGAAGCAGATCGCGCGGGACGTGCAACAGACCCGGTTGGCGCTGCGCTGATGTACGGGCTGCACGGCAAGCTCCTCGCGAAACCGGGTCAGCGCGACGCGCTCGTCGCGTTGCTCCTCGAGGCGTCACGCGGCGGCAAGATGCCCGGTTGCCGGCTGTACGTGGTGAGCGAGGTCCCGGCCGAGCCGGACGCGATCTCGATCGTCGAGGTGTGGGACGACAAGGCCGCGCATGACGCGTCGCTCCAGCTCGAGAGCGTGCGCGCGGTCATCGCGAAGGGCCGCCCGCTCATCGCCGGGATGGGGGAGTCGGTCGAGCTACGCCCCGTCGGCGGGCAGGGCCTGGACTGACCCGGCGGGCGTCGCGAGGTAGCGCTCGGCGTGACCGAGTGGGCTGAACAGCCGGAAGTAGAGCGGGATGAGGAACGTGAGGACGCCGATGATGGCGTAGACCAGCTGCACGTCGTGCGTCCGCTCGACGGCCAAGCCGCCGCCGATCGCGCCGATCGGGTTCGCCGACCACGCGAGGACCATCGCGATCGTGATGATCCGGCCGAGCAGGCGGTTGGGGACGATCGCCTGCCTGAGGCTGCCGGTGTTGATGTTGAACATCGTCCCGAGTCCCGAGCTCAGGCCCCAGCACGCGACGGCGACCAGGAACGTCGGGGCGTAGGCGAGGCCGATGGTGAGCAGTCCCGAGACCATGAGCGCGCCAAGTGCGACGTTCCCGAAGCTCCACCGCGTGCGCAGCGGGCCTGCCGCCAGCGAGAACAGCACCACGCCGACCCCGCCGGCCGCGAACAGCAGCCCGATCTCGGAGTCCGTCGCGGCGTAACGCTCCTTCGCGAGCAGGACGAGCTGCGCGAACGCGGTCACCGACACGAGGTTCACCAGCGCCATCATCGCGGAGATGTTCCGCAGCACCGGGTGCCGGAGGACGTAGCGGAGCCCCTCGACAATGTCCTGGCGGATCGTCGTGCTCCGCCGTGCGGTGAGCGGCCCGTTGAACGGCCGGCGGATGAGCGACAGCGCGACGGCCGAGACCACGAACGTGGCGGCGTCGACGACAAGCAGCTGGTCCACGGGCAGCACGACGAGCAGCGCGCCGGCCACGAGCGGCCCGAGGACGCTCGCCCCGGCGAAGGTGGCCTGGATCCGTCCGTTCGCCGTGACGAGGTCGGCCTGGTCGACGAGGCTCGGGATCGCGCCGAACGCCGCGGCCTCGAAGAAGATCCCGAGCGTGGACGTGACGAAGACCACCGCGAGGATCCACCACACGCTCAGCACTCCGGCGATCGCGGCGACCGGCACCGATCCGACGGCGGCCATGCTCAGGACGTCGGTCACGATCATCAGCCGCCGCCGGTCGGTGCGGTCGGTCCACGCGCCGATGAGCAGCCCGAAGAGGAGGTGGGGGACCGTGAACAGCGCCGCGCTCATGGCGAGGTAGATCGCCGAGCCGGTGAGCTTGAACACGAGGAGCGGGATCGCGAACTGCGTGAACGACGAGCCGAACGCGGAGATCGTCTCCCCGACCCAGAAGCGCCAGAAGTCGCGGCTCACCCGACCGATGCTACCGACGCAGATCACCGATGTCGGCCCCGCCGAGGTGGAGTGTGCCGGAGGACACGGTCGCAAGGTCCAGCGTGGTCCCGCCGGCCAATCCGACGCTGTCCGCGAGGGTCACGCCGAAGGGCCGCGCGGCCGGCTCGTAGATGACGACCGTCGTGGGGCCTCCGATCGGCAGGTCATAGGTGCCCGACGCTGCCGTGTTGCTGTACCGGACCACCCGATCGGGAAGGTAGTAGCTCGCGACGAGCACCTCGGCCGCGGCGAGGACGATCGCGTTCTGCGGCGCGTGGTCGCGGATCCACGAGGTCTTCAGGTCAGTGGCCCGGTCATGCGCGGCGAGCGACGCGCGAGAGAACACCGGATGGTCGCCGGCCACGAACAGCGCCGCCATAACGACGGCGTTCGCGAGCACGACGCCTGCGAGGACCGAGGAGCTCACCCGGACGCGCCCGAGCAGCCACGCGAGGAGCACGTAGATCCCTGGGACGATCGAGAGCACGAAGCCCCACTCGCCGATGTGGACGAACAGGTAGAAGAGGAGTGCCGGCACGAGCCACAGCGCGAAGAAGGCGGCCTCGCCGTCGTCGGGCAGGCGCTGCCCGCGCAGCCGGGCGAGCCCACGCGACAGCCCCAGGACCAGCAGCCCCACCGTCAGCAGCAGTCCGGCCCAGAACAGCGAGTCGCCGACGAGGACGACGTTCAGTGCGAGCGATCGCTCGGCGTTGGCGCTGATGCCGCTCACGCCGGTGAGCTGGCCGGTCGCGCGCGTCACGTACGCGACGA
>DATCOR010000255.1:0-2934 GCA_036564585.1 Candidatus Limnocylindria bacterium
ACGTCATCCTTCCGGAGCGCGGCGATGCGCTTCTCGAGCAGCGGGATGAGCGCCGCGCGATTCTGGATGCGCGCGCCGTTGTCCACGAAGCGCGCGTCATCGGAGAGATCGTCGAGGTCGAGGGCCGCGCAGAGCCGCTCGAACAGCGCGTTGTTGCCGGCACAGACGTTCACGAAGCCATCCGCCGCGCGGAAGGTCTGATACGGGACGATCGAAGCGTGCACGTTCCCCTCCGGCCTGGGCACGGTGCCGTCCGCGAAATACCGCGCGGCCTGCCGCGAGAGGAGCGCGACCTGCCCGCCGATCATCGTCGCGTCGATGGCCTGCCCGTCGCCGGTGCGCTCGCGCGCGTGGAGCGCCGCGAGGATCGCGAACGCCGCGAACATCCCCGCGACCATGTCGGCCTGCGGGACCCCCACCATCACCGGATCGCCGCCCGGCGGACCGGTCAGGCTCATGATCCCGCCCATCCCCTGCACGATGAGGTCGTACGCCGCCCACGCGCGGCCCGGGCCGTCCTGCCCGAAGCCGGAGATCTGACAGAAGATCGCGCGCGGATTGAGCGCGCGGATGCGCGCCTTCGAGAAGCCGAGGCGCGCCAGGGTGCCGGGACTGAAGTTCTCGACAACGACGTCGGCCCGCTCGATGAGCCGTTCGAGCACCTTCGCACCGTCCGGATGCTTGAGGTCGAGCGTGATGCTGCGCTTGTTGCGATTGATCGAAAGGTAGTAGGCGGAGACGCCGTTCATGTGCGGCGGGGCCCAGCCGCGCGTCTCGTCGCCCGTGCCCGGTTGCTCGACCTTGATCACCTCGGCGCCGTGATCGGCGAGCATGAGCGTGCAGTACGGCCCCGCGAGCGCGCGGGTGAGATCGACGACCCGTATCCCGGCCAGGGCGCCCTCCGCGGCACCACCGCTGATGGCCGGCAGCGCCTCGAGCGTGTCCTCGTCACGGAGGATCGCGTCGGCATCGCGCTGCTCACCGTTCACGATGAACGCCGCGGTCTCAGCCGCCGGGATCCCGAGGCCTTGCACCACCTCGAGCGCGGTGCGTCCGGCACCGTCGACGCGCAGCTGCTTGACCCCGCCCGGGCTGAACTGCCGGAGCTCGCCGTGGAGCACCAGCGTGATCACGGCGCGACGGACATCAGGGCGGCGGCGAGGGACGTGGCCATGAATTCGCAGAGTACCGTCTGGTCGTGGTGGAGACGGCGACCGTCCCGCTGTTCCCCTTGGGAAGCGTGCTGTTCCCGGGGATGCTCCTGCCGCTCCACATCTTCGAGCCGCGGTACCGCCTCTTGCTGCAGCGGGCGCTGCAGAACGATCAGCCGTTCGGGATCGTGCTCATCAGCTCCGGCCCGGAGGTCGGTGGAGGCGCCGAGCCGCACCGGATCGGCACGACCGCGCGCGTGGTCGGCACGACGCCGCTGCCGGGCGGCCGCTCATTCATCATCGTGCGCGGGGAGCGCCGCTTCGCGATCGACGCGATCGATGCCGAACGCGAGCCGTACCTCGTCGCCGAGATCCACTATCTCGACGAGGACGACGGCGCGGACGCGGCCGCGCTGGCCGATCGCGCAGCGGACACGTTCGGGCAATACCTCACCGGCATCATGTCGACCTCGAACGACGCCCGGACCGAGGTGCCGCTCGGAGAGCTGCGCGAAGGCACCCCGGCCGAGGTCTCGTACCGGATCGCGGGCGGCCTCGGCATCGACGCCGCCGAGCGCCAGCGCCTCCTTGAGACCGAACGCGCCGGGCCCCGGCTCGAGTCGGTCATCCGGCTGCTCGAGCGTGAGAACACGCTGCTGAAGGAGCTGCTCCTGCGGCTCCGCGCGCGCGGGGAGGCGCCGCCGCTCAACTAGCGGATGCCCGCGGCGTGCACGATCTCGCCACCGACGATCGTCGCGCTGACCGTCAGCGCGGGCCAGTCCTCGACCGGCGTCGAGGCGAGATCGCGCTCGACCACGGTCGCGTCGCACCGCATCCCGACCGCGAGGGTGCCGCGCTCGCCCTCCGCGTTCATCGCGTACGCCGCGCCGGACGTGTAGCCCGCGATCGCCTCGGCGAGCGTGAGCGCCTCCTCTGGGTGCCAGCGATCGGCATCGGCCGGGCGCTGCCGCGCGACCGCGGCGTGGATGCCCAGCAGCGGATCGATCGCCTCCACCGGCGCGTCGGAGCCGAACGCGAGAGGCGCGCCTGCCGACAGCAGCTGCCGCCACGGGTACGCCCGGGTCGCCCGCTCCAGACCCCAGTGGCGATCGACGAGGTCGCGGTCGCTCGTCGCATGGATCGGCTGCATCGAAGCGATCACCCCGAGCGTCCCGAACCGGGCGATGTCCTCTCGCCGTAGGAGTTGCAGGTGCTCGACGCGCTGGCGGAGTGCCGGATGCGTCGTCCGGGTCGGTGCGATCGCATCCAACGCCACCCGCACCGCGCGATCACCGATCGCATGGATCGCGACGGCGATGCCACTGTCCGCCGCGCGGATCACGTCCGGTCCGAGCGTCGCCGGATCGATCGTGAGCAGCCCGCGGTCGGTGGTGCCGACGTACGGCTCTTCGAGCGCGGCGGTCTGCGAGCCGAGCGCGCCGTCGGTGAAGATCTTCAGATGCCCGACCCGCAGCCACTCGTCGCCCAGACCGCTGCGCAGTCCGAGCGCGATCGCGGCGTCGAGGCTGGCGTGCGGGATGCCCATCGCGACGCGGAGTCGCAGGTCGCCGTGGTCGCGGCGGCGCTGGAACGCGCTGAAGGCGGCGGCCTGCTCGAGATCCTCGATCGCCGTGATGCCGCGACGGTGGGCCTCGCGCTGCCCACGCTCGATCGCGGCGAAGCAGTCGTCACTCGTGGGCGGCGGCACGACCGCGTCGGCGAGCCGGTTCGCATTCTCCTTCAGGATCCCGGTCGGGGCGCCCGACCCATCGCGTTCGATGGC
>DATCOR010000256.1:0-20609 GCA_036564585.1 Candidatus Limnocylindria bacterium
GGTAGGAGGCCGACCCCGCTAGGCTTTCAAGATGGGACGCCTACCGCCAGCGCCGCCTGCCCAGCGAGGCGACGAGACCGAGGACTTCCACGGCGAGCGCATCGCCGACCCGTACCGCTGGCTCGAGCGCGACGGTGCCGAGGCCCGCACCTGGACCGACGCGCAGAACCTGCGGAGCCGGGCCGCGCTCGATGCGCTACCGGACCGGGGGTACTTCGCCGCACGCCTGCGCGAGCTGCTCGGGGTCGGCCTGCTCGGCGTCCCGCAGCCCGTGGGAGATCGCGTGTTCTATGAGCGCCGGTCCGCCGGCGCGCGCCAGATGGTCCTGTTCGTCCGCGAGGCCAGCCGGGAGCGCGCGCTCATCGATCCGAATCAGCTCGATGCCGCGGGCCTCATCGCGCTCGACTGGTGGTATCCGTCCCCCAACGGCGCGCTCGTCGCGTACGGGCTGTCACGCGGCGGCACTGAGATGTCGACGCTGCACGTGCTCGACGTGGCGAGCGGCGATCGGCTGCCGGACGAGATCCCGCACACCCAGCGCGCGCGGGTCGCCTGGGCCGGCGATGGCTTCTACTACACGGTGCACCCGGTGCCGGGCAGCGTGCCGCCCGGCGACGAGCACTACTACCGCAGGGTCCGCTACCACCGTCTCGGGGACGATCCGTCGAACGATCCACTCGTGTTCGGCGATGGCCTTCCGAAGGAGTCGCTGCTGAGCGTGGCCGCGGACAAAAAAGGCCGCTGGGTGGTGTTGTCCGCCGCGGAGGGCTGGAGCCGCAACGATCTCTATTTGCTGTCGCGCGACGCGGGGTCCGATGGTCCTCGGGTCATGATCGAAGGCGCCGACGGTCTGAGCCAGCCGACCGTGGCCGGTGGGCGCATCTGGATCCGCACCAACGTCGGCAGCCCGAATTACCGCATCGATGTCGCGGATCCGAGCGCGCCGGAACAGTGGCGCACGGTGGTACCGGAGAGCGAGCACCCGATCGAGTCGTTCGACGTGACCCGGTCGCACATCATCGTGCACACCCTCGTCGACGCCTCATCCCGGCTCTCGGTGTGGTCGCATGACGGCGCGTGGGAACGGGACCTCATGCTGGATCCGTTCGTCGCGCTCTCGGACCGGCCGCCGGTCATCTCGCCCGCCGCGGATCCGGAGAGCGAGCGCTTCGGGTACACCGTCGACTCGTTCACCCGGCCGCCCGTCGCGTACGTCGGCGACGCCGACACCGGCCTGAGCGAGGTCGTCGCCGAGCTCGAGATCCCGGCTGGGTTCGACGCGTCCGCCCTGACGGTCGAGCAGCAGTGGTATGCCTCGAAGGACGGCACGAAGGTGCCGATGTTCCTGGTCCACCGGGGCGACGGCCGCCCGAGCGGTGACGTGCCCACGATCCTCAACGGCTACGGCGGCTTCAACATCGCGCGCACGCCGGCGTTCTCAGGATCCGTGGCCGCATGGGTCGAGGCCGGCGGCCTCTACGTCGTCGCCAACCTGCGCGGCGGCGCGGAGTTCGGCGAACGGTGGCACCGGGCCGGGATGCGCGCGAACAAGCAGAACGTGTTCGATGACTTCGCCGCCGCGGCCGAGGCCCTCGCCGCCACGGGCTGGACGACCGCGGCACGGCTCGGCATCTCAGGCGGCTCGAACGGGGGTCTTCTCGTCGGTGCCGCGATGACCCAGCGGCCGGAGCTCTTCGGCGCGGTCGCGTGCGCCGTGCCGCTCCTCGACATGCTCCGCTACCAGAACTTCCTCATCGCCCGGTTCTGGATCAACGAGTACGGCTCGTCCGAGGACGCGGAGCAGTTCCGGTGGCTCCGCGCGTACTCGCCGTACCACAACACCCGTGCGGGCACGCGCTATCCCGCGGTGCTGTTCACGACCGCCGAGGGCGACTCGCGGGTCGATCCCGGCCACGCGCGGAAGATGACCGCACTCATGCAGCACCTCCAGCGCGACGAGTCCGACGCGATCACGCTCCTGCGCGTCGACCGCGACGCGGGGCACGGCATCGGAAAGCCCCTCGACAAGCAGGTCGACGACTACGCCGACCAGCTCGCGTTCTTCGCATCGCGCCTTGGCATCCGGACGGGCGATCGAGTGGGTACAGTGGCGGCCGGACGGTGAACATCCTCCGTTTCCTGCGCGAGCAGGCGAAGGGCTACGACTGCAGCGTGTGCGGCCAGAACCACGCGCGGTCGGACATTCGCGTGCTCGGCAAGCTCGAGTCCGCTTGGATCGTGCGGGTCACCTGCTCGAAGTGCAACACGTCGTTCAAGCTGCTCGTGGTCATCGACGAGGAGCGCGCCAACGTGAGCCCGGTCCAGGAGGCGATCCGCCGGCCCGAGCGCAAGCGCCGCCCCGCGGTCTCGCTCGACGAGGTGCTCGACGCGCACGAGTTCCTGAAGTCGTACGAGGGCAGCGTCACCGGAATGCTTGAGGACGCCGGCCGGCGCACGAGCGTCGAGCGCGACACCAAGGCCTAAATGGGCCAGAACGCGGTCATCACCGGTTGGGGCTACTACGCGCCGTCGCGGGTGGTGACGAACTTCGATCTCGAGAAGGTCGTCGACACCTCCGACGAGTGGATCACGACGCGGACCGGGATCAAGGAGCGGCGCTACGCGGCCGAGGGCGAGACGACGTCCAGCATGTCACTCCGCGCCGGTCGGCACGCCCTCGAGAAGGCCCGCCTTCGGCCACAGGACCTCGACCTCGTCATCGTCGCGACCTGCTCGCCTGACTACCTCTTTCCCGCGACCGCCTGCATGGTCCAGGATGCCCTCGGCGCGGATCGCGCCGGCGCGTTCGACATCGAGGCGGCCTGCACCGGGTTCGTGTCGGGTATCGCGATCGCGCGCGGGATGGTCGTGTCCGGCACACTTCAGAACGCGCTCGTGATCGGCGCGGAGACGCTCTCGCGATTCCTCAACTGGAAGGATCGCTCGACTTGCGTGCTCTTCGCCGATGGCGCGGGCGCCGTGGTGATCGAGGCATCGAACGCGTCGGTCGGGATCGAGTCGGCGGTGCTGCACAGCGAGGGCTCGAAGGGGGAGCTCCTCATGGTCGCGGCCGGCGGCGCCCGCCATCCCACCTCGCAGAAGACGCTGGAGCTCGGCCAGCACTTCATCACGATGGCCGGCGGCGAGGTGTTCAAGCTCGCGGTGAAGTCGATGGCCGACGCGGCGGAGGAGGCGATCGCCGAGGCGAACCTTCGCCTCGAGGACATCCAGCTGATGATCCCGCACCAAGCGAACCTCCGGATCATCGAGGGCGTCGCGAAGCGCCTGCACTTCCCGATGGAGCGCGTGTTCGTGAACATCCAGAAGTACGGCAATACCTCGGCGGCATCCATCCCGATCGCCTTGTGCGAGGCCGCGGCCGAAGGACGCCTGCGCCGCGGCGACAAGGTGCTGCTCGTCGCGTTCGGCGGTGGGTTCACCTGGGGTGCATCGGTGCTCGAGTGGTACGGCGAGCACGAGCCCGGCCGGCCGAAGTCGATCGTGGAACGCGCGAGCCGTCGCGTCGAAGATCTCGTCGACCGAGTGCTGCCGAGCTAAGCGCCGATCGCGATCGCGATCGGATGGAACATCCATTCGATGCGTGGTCTCAACACCGCATCGCCCTGAAAAACACCGTCCGACCTATTGACAGCACGCTCGGGTGGCGCCAAAGTGCACCCGCGTGGTGAGTAGTGGGGACTGGTGGGGAACCAGCAGGCCCCGGAATCGGAAGGGCGCACAGGCGAGTTGGAAACGTACTTTGCCGGCGAATTCTCCCACGCGTTGGACGAGAAGGGTCGGCTGGCGGTCCCCGCAAAGTTCAGAGCCCGCTTCAAAGAAGGAGCGGTCGTGACGCGTTGGACCAACGAGTGCCTCGCGGTGTTCCCGACCAGTGAGTGGGAGGCGATCAACGCCGAGATCCGCAAGCGGCCGCGCACGGACCGGACGGTCCAGACCTTCGTCCACTTCCTCGTCGGGGGAGCGCACGAAGCGGACCTCGACACCCAAGGCCGGATCAGCATCCCCGCGCATCTCCGGCAGTACGCCGGGCTCACGGGCGACGCGATCGTCATCGGCGCGAACGACCGGCTCGAGCTCTGGGAGCCCGACCGCTGGCACGCCCGCCTCGCCCAGGTCGAAGGGTCGATCAGCGACAGCCTCGCGGACCTCGGGATCTAGCGGTGGGAGCGCTCATGAGCCGGTTCTCCTCGCCGAAGTACTCGCCCAGCTTGCTCCCGATGAAGGTGGCCGCTTCCTCGACGGCACGGTCGGCGGGGGAGGTCACGCAGCCGCCCTCCTCGACGGCACCGCGCCGGATGGCCGGCTTCTCGGGCTCGACGTCGACCCTGCGGCTCTGGCGATCGCGCGACGGGAGCTGGCGCGCTTCGGCGATCGCGCCGTACTTGTCAACGCCAACTTCTCGGATCTCGCCGAAGTGGCCCGCGAGCATGACTTCATCGGCATCGATGGCGTCCTCCTCGATCTCGGCCTCTCGTCGATCCAGCTCGCCGACGACGCCCGTGGCTTCAGCTTTCGCGCCTCAGGACCCCTCGACATGCGGTCCGACCCGCGGCTTGAGCTCACGGCGGCCGACCTGGTGAACACCTGGGAGGAACGCGACCTCCGGCGGATCTTCGCCGAGCTCGGTGAGGAGCCCGAGGCCGCGCGCGTGGCGGGCGCGATCGTCCGCCGCAGGGCCCGTGGCCCGTTCATCGCCGCGGACGAATTCGGCCGCTTCGTGGCCGGCGTGAAGACGCGCCGCCCTGGCAAGATCGACCCGGCCACCCGCGTGTTCCAAGCGCTCCGCATGGCCGTCAACGACGAGCTCGGCAATCTCGCTCGGGGCCTCGAGGCCGCGATGCAGGTGCTGGCACCGGGCGGCCGGCTCGCGGTCATCTCATTCCACTCGCTCGAGGATCGGGCTACCAAACAGTTCATGGCCCGCGAGTCGCGCGATTGCATCTGTCCTCCCCACCTCCCCACCTGCGTCTGCGGTCACCGCGCGGGTTTGCGCGTCGTATCCCGTCGGCCGTTGATGGCGGCTGACGCCGAGACGATGCGCAACCCGCGCGCCCGCAGCGCCAGGCTTCGCGTCGCCGAGAAGCTCGGCTCGTGATCGCGTCCCAGGCGGTCCGGCTTGTTTCCGCGTCCCCGCGAAACCGCCCTTCCCGCGTCCCGCACGCGGCGCCCGCGCGTCGGCGCGCGAAGGCGCCGCGGTCGCGGACCGCGCTCCTCGGCCGTACCCATGCCGTCGCGGCGGTGCGCTCCGCTTCCTGGGATCTCCGGATCTTCGGCGCGGCCATCGCCGCGATCGTCTTCTGCTTCGCCCTTGCGCTCGTCTACGTGTCACAGACGACGGCGCTCTCGGTCGCCGGGTACGACGTGCAGAAGCTCGCGGCCCAGCGTGACGAGCTGCGCCGGCAGAACTCCCTCCTCGAGGTCCAGAGCGCGCGGCTCGACTCGCCGGCGCGCATCGCCACCGATGCTCAGCGTCTCGGCATGGTCCGCGCCCGCTACGTGCCGGTGATCCCCGCACAAGCGCTCATCGCGAAGCGCTAGCCCAAGCTCGCGCGCGACGGAGGAAGGGTGCAGACGGTACGACCCCGGCGTCTTCGGCTGCTGTTCGCGCTGCTCGCGGTCGCGTCCCTTGTCCTCGCCGGACGCCTCGCGTACTGGCAGACGTTCGGGCGCGCTGAGCTCCTCGCGCGCGCCACCGACCAGGTGCGCAGCGACCTCGTCGTCGCCGCGCATCGGGGGGTCATCAGGGATCGCAACGGCGCGATCCTCGCGACCACCGTCGAGCTCCGATCGCTCTATGCGTTGCCGAAGCTGATCCCGGACCACGCCGCGGCCGCTGTGGCCCTCGGGGTGCTCCTGGGGCGCGACGCCGGGCCGATCCGCGCGGCGCTCGATTCCGACGCCGAGTGGCTCTACGTGCAGCGCTGGCTCCCCGAGGCGACGGCCAGCGCGATCGCCGCGCTGAACATCCCGGGGCTCGGATTCCAGAACGAGCCAAAGCGCCTGTACCCGAACGACGCGATCGGCGCGTCGGTGCTCGGCTTCGTCAACGACAACGGCGATGGCGTCACCGGTATCGAGGGCTACTACGACGCCCAGCTGCGCGGGACCGATGGCCGCCTGGTCGTCGAGCGGGACCCAGCGAACCGCGATCTCGCGGTCGGGCTCCGCGAGGCCGTCGCGCCGCGGAACGGCGTCGACCTGACCCTCACCATCGACCTCGTCGCGCAGACGGCCGCCGAGCGCGAGCTCGCCGCGGCGATGAAGAAGGAGCACGCGACGAGTGGCTCCGTCCTGGTGGTCGATCCCACCGACGGGTCGATCCGGGCCCTCGCATCCGCGCCGACGTACGACCCGGCCGCCGTCCGGGTAGCGGACCCCGAGGCGTTTCGCGATCGGGCGATCGCGTGGCCATACGAGCCGGGATCGACGATGAAGGCCATGACGATCGCCGCTGCATTGAACGAGAAGGTCGTCAAGCCGACGGATTGGTACAACGATGTCGGCTACACCGTCGTCGGCGGACGCAGGCTCAACAATGCCCTTGGCAAGGCGTACGGGCCGACGACCGTGACGCAGATCCTCGAGCGGTCCCTGAACGCGGGAGCCGCCTGGGTCGGGCAGAAGCTCGGCGCGCAGCGACTCTCGGACTACTTCGCGCGGTTCGGCTTTGGGAAGCCCACCGGAGTGGACCTGGCCGGCGAGGTCAGCGGCACCGTGCGCCCCCTTGCCGAGTGGTACCCCGTCGACGTCGGAACGGCGTCGTTCGGGCAAGGCGTGAGCGTGTCGCCGCTGCAGCTCGCGATGGCCTACGCGGCGCTGGCGAACGGCGGAACGCTCTACCGGCCCTACGTCGTGGCGAGCCGGCGCGATGCGGACGGGGAGCACCGCACCGCGCCGGTCGCCGTCGATCAGGTCGTGACGCCCGAGACGGCGGCGACGGCGCGCGACATGCTCCTGGCCACGGTCGATGACGGCATCGCGCACAACGCCTCGATCCCCGGATTCAGCGTCGCGGGGAAGACCGGTACAGCACAGATCGCAGGCCCGGACGGCAGCTACGTGGACGATCAGTACGTGAGCTCGTTCGCGGGGTTCTTCCCGGCCGACGACCCGAAGTACGTCGTGCTCATCGTCCTCGAGAAGCCCGACTCGCGCCTGCTCGGTACGGTCACCGCCACGGACGCGTTCAAGGGCATCGCCCAGGACATCCTCCGTTACGCGCGCATCCAGCCGGACCGCAGGCCCTAGAGATCCGCGGAGCCCTAGCATCGACCGCGTTGTTCACCCTCGAACGACTCCTCGCCGCGAGCGGCGGCCGGGTGGTGCGCGGCAGCCCGGACCCCGTACTGCGATTCACCGGCGGCGCGTACGACTCTCGATTGATCGAGGGCGGTGAGTGCTTCTTCGCGCTCCGCGATCAGCGCGATGGCCACGACTTCGTCCGTGACGCGCTCGCGCGCGGCGCGGCGGCGGCTGTGGTCGAGCGCGATGTTCCCGACCTCCCAGACGGCGCCGTGCTCGTGCAGGTCCCGAGCGCGCTGCAGGCGCTCCGCGCGATCGCCGATGCGGTACGCGACGATCGGCCGATCCCCGCGGTCGCCATCACCGGCAGCGTCGGCAAAACGACCACGAAGGAGGCGACCGCGGCGACGCTCGGCGCGCGCTTCCGCGTGCTGCGCACGCTTGCCTCGTACAACAACGAGATCGGCGTGCCGCTCACGTTCCTTCGCCAGGAGCCGACTCACGAGGTCGCGGTCATCGAGCTCGGCTTCTACGTGCCTGGCGAGATCGCGGATCTGTCGCGGCTCGTGCGCCAGCGCGTCGGCATCGTCACCACGATCCCGGAGATCCCCGTCCACTTCGCGCGCACGCCGAACGTCGAGGCGATCGTGAGCGGGAAGGCCGAGCTCGTCGAAGCGCTGCCCGAGGATGGCGTCGCGCTCCTCAACGCGGACGACCCGCGGGTGCGTGGGATGGCGTCGCGCACGAGGGCGCGCGTGGTGCTGTATGGCGAGTCGCCCGACGCGGAGATCCGGGCAACCGACATTCGCGATTCTGGGCTCGACGGGATCCGATTCGTCGCGCACGCGTCGGGCGAGCGGGCCGAGGCACACCTGCCGCTGCCGGGACGGCACCTCCTGACGAGCGCCCTTGCGGCCATCGGCGCGGCGGTCGTGCTCGGGGTGCCGCTCGATGAGGCGGCCCTCGGCCTCGCGACGCTGGAGCGGCCGGCCCACCGGATGAGCGTGCGGCGCACCGCCGGCCTCGTGGTCATCGATGACTCCTACAACGCGAGCCCGGCGGCGGTGCATGCCGCGCTCGCGGTGCTGCGTGACGTACCTGGGCGGCGGGTCGCGGTGCTAGGCGACATGCTCGAGCTCGGCAGCCTGTCGGTCGGCGCGCACGAGGCGGTCGGCGCGGACGTCGCGAAGAGCGCCGACGCGCTGGTCGCCGTGGGCGAGCTCGCCGGGACCATCGCCGCGGCCGCCGAACGCAATGGACTTCGCGACGTGCAGCGGGCCGCCGACGGCGGCGAGGCGCTCGTGCGGCTGCGTCAGCTGCTCCGTCCGGGCGACACGGTCCTGGTGAAAGGCTCGCGGGCCCTCGCGTTGGACAAGCTGGCCGACGCCCTCGTGCGGACGGAGGCTCCGGCCTAGATGGCGATCCTCGCGCTCGGCGTCCTGCTCAGCGCGTTCCTGGTCGGGCTGCTGCTCGGCAGTCCGTACATCGGCCTGCTGCGCCGCTTCCGCATCGGGCAGAACATCCGACCGGAGGGACCGGCGACGCACCACGTGAAGCAGGGAACCCCGACGATGGGCGGCGCGCTCGTCATCCTCGTTGTGACCGGGCTCTGGCTGATCGTGCTGGCGGTCCTTCCAGAAGCACAACGCGCCGACTTCGTCCCACAGACGATCGTGCCGATCGGCGCGCTCCTCGCGGTCGGCCTGCTCGGCGCGATCGACGATCTCGTCAACGTGCGGTACGGGTTCGGGATCCGCGGCCGTCACAAGCTGGTCTGGCAGTTCTGCGTGGCCGTCGTCGCGGCGGTGTACATCCAGCGGCACTTCGCGGTGACCGGCGTCTTCTTCCCGCTCGTCGGCGAGGTCGAGGTCGGGGCCATCGTGTTCGTGGCGATCGCGGTGTTCGTCATCATGGCCACATCGAATGGCGTGAACCTCACCGACGGCATGGACGGGCTCGGTGGCGGCACGTGCGTCTTCGCATTTCTGTCGGTCGCGTTCATTGCGGCTGCCCGCGGTTACCCCTGGCTCGTTGTCTTCTGCGCCGCGATGGTCGGAGCGCTCCTGGCGTTCCTGTGGTTCAACGTCCACCCAGCCGAGGTCTTCATGGGCGACACCGGTTCCCTCGCGTTCGGCGCGACCCTCGCCATCGTCGCGCTCACGACGGGATTCGTCTTGCTCCTGCCGGTCTTCGGAGTGATCTTCGTGGCAGAAACGGTATCGGTGATCCTGCAGGTCGGGAGCTTCAAGCTACGCGGCAAGCGCATTTTCCGCATGTCTCCCCTGCACAACCACTTCGAGCTGATCGGCTGGCCCGAAGAGAAGGTGACCATCCGGTTCTGGCTCATCGGAGCGCTCGCTGGGATCGTGGCCGCGATCCTCGCGTTCGCGACACCGGTCACATGACGCTGCTCGAGGACACCTGGGTCGAGCGCGACGGAGTCCTGCGATCTCCCGCGCTTGAACGGCTTGGGCTCGTCGCGGGTTTCACGACGCGCGCGCTCGGCAGCATGGCGGGCGGCGTATACGCGCTCGAGGAGCAGGACCGCAATCGCGAGGCGCTCGCGAAGCGGCTGGGCTTCGACCGGGTCGTTCGCCTCAAGCAGGTCCACGGCGACACGGTCGTCCGTGCCGATGATGTCGGCACGCCGTGGCCGGAGGCCGACGCGATGTGGACCGCGACGCCGGGTCTCCTGCTCGGGGTCGCCGCGGCGGACTGCGTCCCCATCCTCGTGGCCGATCCGGGCGGGCCGATCGGCGCGGCGCACGCGGGCTGGCAGGGCACGAGCCGGCGGATCGCGGTCCGGCTTACCGAGACGCTCGTCCGGAACGGCGCGGATCCGGCGCGGCTTGTCGCGGCCATCGGGCCGTCGATCGGCCCCTGCTGCTACGTGATCGACGACACGCGGGCCGCGACCATCCGGGAGCGTCTCGGTGCGGACAGCGCCGACGTCCTGTTCGCCGGACGGGACGGCCGCCCGGTGTTCGACCTCTGGTCCGCGAACGCGCAGCAGCTCGAGCAGGCCGGCGTCCGGACCATCGAACGATGCGACGTGTGCACGCAGAGTGGCGGCGCGGACGTGTGGAGCTACCGCGGAGACAAGGGCCAGAACGGCACCGGGCTCGGCATCATCGGGCGTCCGAACCGATGACGCTGGTCTTCGACCCCGACGTCGCGCCTGCGGACTTCCGCGGGCGTCGCGTCACGATCGTCGGGCTCGGGAAGGGCCGCACAGCCTCCGGCATCGCCCGCTTCCTCGTCGCGAACGGGGCGCGCGTCACGATCACCGATCCGCTCCCCCGCGAGAAGCTCGGCGAGGGGATCGGACGCCTTGGCGAGACGCCGGCCGACCTCGTGCTCGGCCCGTCCAGCGACGATGCCGCGCTCGCGGATCCGGACTACGTGTTCGTCCTGAATGGCGTGCGGCCGCGGTCCGCGACCGTGCAGCGCGCGATCCAGCGGGGCATCCCCGTGCTCACGGAGATCGGGCTGTTCGTCCGGCTCTGTCCCGCCCCGATCGTCGGCATCACCGGGACCAAGGGAAAGAGCACGACAACGACGCTCGTCGCCGAGATCCTCCGCCGCGGGCCGCGGCGCGTCGTGGTCGGCGGCAACATCGGCCTGTCGATCATCGACGGCCTGTCGACGATCAAGCCCGACGACATCGTGGTACTCGAGCTCTCGAGCTTTCAGCTCGAGACGCTTGGCCGGAGTCCGCACGTCGCGGTCATCACGAACGTGCTCGAGGACCACCTCGACCATCACGGCACGCGCGACGCCTACATCGCCGCGAAGCGCAACATCCTCGCCTGGCAAGGCCTGCGCGACGTCGCGGTGCTGAACCTCGACGACCCGACGACCGTCTCGCTGCACACCGGCGTGCCCTCCGAGCTGCGCGGCTACTCGGTCTCCCTGCGACCGAAGCGCGGCGCCTTCCGGGACACCGACGGCACCCTCCGGCTCGTCGACGGGGCGAACGCGACGAAGCTCATGCACGATCGCGAGCTCCGCGTGCCCGGCATGCACAACGTCGGGAATGCGCTCGCCGCGGCGATCGTCGGCGATCTCCACGGGGTCGGAGCGGCGGACATCGCGGACGTGCTGCGGGCGTTCGGCGGCTTGCCGCACCGGCTCGAGCCGGTGGCTGAGATCGGCGGCGTGCTCTACGTGAACGACTCGCAGGGGACGACACCGTACGCGACGATCCCGGCCATCGCCGCGTACGACCGACCGGCCGTCCTCATTCTTGGGGGCGTGTCGAAAGGCGCGGACTACGCCGAGCTCGCGCGCGAAGTGGTCCGGAAAGCGCGCGGCGCCGTGCTCATCGGTCGGTCCGCGGACGAGATCGCGGGCGCCCTCGAGCGTGCGGGTGCGGCGAAGAAGAACCTGCCGGTCGAGCGCGCGACGGATCTCCGCGACGCGGTGAGCCGCGCGACGGCGATCGCGCAGCGCGGCGATGTCGTGTTGCTCTCGCCTGCGGCCGCGTCATTCGACATGTTCTCGTCATACGAGGAGCGCGGCGAGGCGTTCCGCGCCGCAGTGCGCGGCCTCGAGGCGACGCGGGCATGAAGCGCCTTCGCCTTCCGACCCACACCGGGTACGACCTCATGCTCCTGTCGGTCATCCTCGCCCTGCTGGGGATCGGGCTCGCGATGGTCTACAGCGCTAGCGGCATCAAGGCCCTCGATGCGCAGGACGACCCGCGCTACTTCCTGATCCAACAATCGGCGTGGGTCGCGATCGGCCTCACCGCGATGCTCGTCGTCGCGCGGATCGATTACCACCGGTACCGGCGCCTCGCGCTTCCAGGGCTCGCGATCGCGATCCTGCTGCTCGCCGTCGTGCTCGTGCCCGGCGTGGGGACCCGCGTCGGCGGCGCATCGCGCTGGCTGCGCATCTCGTCGTTCGCCGGGTTGCAGCCCGCCGAGCTCGCGAAGCTCGCGCTCGTGGTGTACCTCGCGTTCTGGCTCGCGGCGAAGCGCGAGCTCGTCGGGCGCTGGTCCGTGACCGTGCCGTTCGTCGCGGTGCTCTCGCTCGTCGCGGCGCTCGTGATCGCCGAGCCCGACCTCGGCACCGCGATCGTGGTCGTCGCGATCGGCCTCGCGATGTACTTCGTCGCCGGTGCCCGGCTCATCGAGTTCGCCGCGCTCGGCGGCCTCGCCACGATCTGCGTCGCCGCCGTCGCGGTCGTGCAGCCGTACCGCCTCCTGCGGCTCACAACGTTCCTCGATCCGTGGAGCGAGCCGCAGGGGGCCGGGTTCCAGACCATCCAATCCATCTACGGCCTGGCACTCGGCGGGCCGTTCGGCGAGGGCCTCGGGGCGGGGAAGGAGAAGTTCGGGTTCCTGCCCGCGCCGTACACCGACTCGATCTTCGCCGTGCTCGGCGACGAGCTCGGCCTGCTCGGGACGCTCACGGTCGTGGTCCTGTTCCTTGTGATCGCGTTCAAGGGCGTCCGCATCGCGCTCTCCGCGCCGGATGCCACGGGCACGCTGCTCGCGACCGGCGTGACCGTGTGGCTCGTGTTCCAGGCCTGGGTGAACATGGCGGTGGTCGCGGCGCTCCTGCCGATGACCGGCATCACCCTCCCGTTCATCTCGTATGGGGGCTCCTCCATCTGCGTCGGCCTCGTTGCCATCGGTATCCTGCTGAACGTTGGACGGCATGCGGTCGCGCGCGCGGACGACCGGGCGCCGGTGCAAGGTGCTCCTCGTGGGGGGAGGGACCGCCGGGCACGTCAGCCCGCTCCTCGCGGTGGCGGAGGCGCTCCCCGCGCTGGCGACGGTCGATCTGCGGTTCATCGGTGGACGGCGCGGTCTCGAGGGTGATCTCGCCCGCAAGGCGGGCATCCGGTTCCACGCGACGCCGCTGCCATCGCTGCGCGATCCGGATTCCCGAGTCGCGTTCGTCCTGCACGCGCTCCTCCTGCCGGTCGCGGCGGTGGATGCGCTCGTCCAGCTGATCGGCTTCCGGCCCGACGTCGCCCTCACGAGCGGGAGCTTCAGCTCGCTGCCGGTCCTGTTCGCCGCGCGGCTTCTGCGCGTGCCGATCTATCTCTGGGTCGGCGACGCCATCCCCGGCCGTGCGCTGCGCGCGGTCGCGGGCTGGTCATCGGGCATCGGCCTGACCTTCGAGCCCGCGCTGTCGGCGATGCCGCGCGGCCGCGCGACGGTGACGGGCAATCCGGTCCGCGCTTCGCTCCTGCGTTGGACGAAGGCCGAGGGCCGCCGCGCGCTCGGGCTCCCGGCCGACGGTCTCGTCGTGTTCATCACCGGTGGGAGCCAGGGCTCGGAGCGGATCAACTCGGCGACGGGGTCGGCGCTCACGCGGCTCGTACGACGCGCGTCGGTCATCCACCACACCGGACCCGCGAACCTCGCGCGGGCCCAGGCGGGCCGCGCGCTGCTGCCGGAGGCCGATCGGCCGCGTTATCAGCCGCACGGGTATCTGCACGACGAGATGGGCGCCGCGCTCGCCGCAGCCGATCTCGTGGTCGGCCGGGCGGGATCGTCCTCGATCGCCGAGCCACTCGCCTTCGGCGTGCCGCTGGTCCTCGTCCCGTTCGGGGCCGCGATGAACGCACATCAGGCCGCGAACGCGCGCGCCGCCGCGGAGCTCGGCGCCGCCGTCATCCTCGCGGAGAGCGACCTGGACGGCGACCGGCTCGTGTCCGTGGTGGCGGGCCTGCTGGACGATCCGGGGCGGCTCGCGCGGATGGCCGCGAACGCGAAGGCTGCCGGCCGCCCGGAAGCGGCCAACATGATCGCCCGCGCGATCCTCGCGCTGGGCGGGTGCGCCTAGTGCGGATCCACGTCGTCGGCATCGGTGGCATGGGCATGTCCGCGGTCGCGCGCATCCTCCTCGAGCGCGGCCACCAGGTCAGCGGCTCGGACACCGGGAGCTGGGAGCTCGCCGAAGCTCTCGCGCGTGACGGCGCGACCGTGCACCGCTCGTTCGACGCCGCGCACACCAAGGGCGCCGACGTGGTGCTGCGATCGAGCGCATACGGTGAATCGAATCCCGAGGTGCGTGCCGCGCTCGACGCTGGGGTCCTCGTGTGGAAGCGCGAGGACGCGTGGCGTGAGCTCGCGCGCGGCGAGCGGGTCGTCGCGATCGCGGGCACCCATGGCAAGACCACCACGACCGCGTTGACCTGGACGGCCCTCCGCGCGGGCGGCGTCGATGCGTCGCTCATCTGCGGCGCGCCGCTGCGCGATCTCGGCACGAACGCGTACGCCGGTCGCGACCGCACCCTCGTCATCGAAGCCGATGAGTACGACCGGACGTTCCTCGCGCTCAAGCCGGAGATCGCGATCGTCACCAACGTCGAGCACGACCACGTCGACATCTTCCCGACGAAGGCCGACTACGACAGCGCGTTCAAGGCGTTCGCGGGGCAGGTCGCCACGCTCGTTGCCTGCGCCGACGATCCCGGCGCGCGGTCGCTCACGTCCCCCCGGACCGTGCGTTACGGATCGAGCGCGGGCGCCGACTACCAGATCGGCGATCGCGTCGACACCGGCGTCGGGCAGACCTTCATGCTCGCAGGCCCCGCCGGCCGCGGGCGGGTGACCCTCCGGCTTCCCGGCACCCACAACGCGCTCAACGCCTCCGCTGCCGTGGTCGCCGCCGTCGCGTGTGGCGTCGCGCTGTCGGCCGCCGCCGACGCGTTCCACGGCTTCAACGGCACGGTCCGCCGGCTCGAGCCGCTCGGCGAGTCGGGCGGGGTGGTTGTGATCGACGACTACGCCCATCACCCCTCTGAGCTGCGGGCGTCGATCTCGGCGGTACGGCCGCGGGTCGGTCGCGGTGCGCGCCTCTTCGCGGTATTCCAGCCGCATACGCCGAGCCGGCTCGCCGCGTTCTTCGACGACTTCGAGGCTGCGCTCGGGACCGCCGACGAGCGGGTGGTGGTCGAGACGTTCGCGTCAGCCCGCGAGCAGGGCGGTGGCGGTGACGCGCGGCGACTTGCCGCGCGGGCACGCGGTACGTATGCGCCGGACGTCGAGACCGCGGCACGCGAGCTGGCAGCGCGCGTGCGGCCGGGGGACGTCGTGCTCATCCTCGGAGCCGGCGACATCCGCCCGGTCGGCGAGCGGCTCCTCGCCCTGCTCGCCGCCGGCAGCCCGGCGTGAACGAGCTCGGCGGCGCGCGCGCCGAGCCGATGAGCCGGCACACCTCGTTGCACATCGGCGGACCGGCCGACTTCTTCGTGCGCGTGCGCAGCGAGGACGACCTCGTCGGCGCGGTCCGGGTGGCCCGCGAGGCGGAGCTGCCGACGTTCATCCTCGGCGGAGGGACCAATCTCCTGGTCGCCGACGCGGGGATCCGTGGCGTCGTCTTCGCGAACATGTGGAGCGACGTGTCCGTCCACGGGACCGTGCTCGACGCCGCGTCCGGCACGCCGCTCGCGAGCGTCGCGGCCGCGGCGGCGCGCAATGGCATCGTCGGGCTCGAGTGGATGGCGACGGTGCCTGGCACGGTCGGCGGCGCCGTCCACGGCAACGCCGGCGCGTTCGGCTCCGATACCGCGAGCGCGCTGCTCGACGCGCGGCTGCTCGATCTGAACGGCGACATCTGGAACGCGAGCCTCGACGACCTCGAGTACAGCTACCGCACGAGCGCGCTGCAGGGGACGCCGACGATGGTCGTGCGCGCGCGATTCCACGGCGACGTGGGCGACCGCGCGTCGGCGGTGCGGCGGATCAAGGAGATCGCGAACGAGCGCATCGCGAAGCAACCGCTCGCGCAACCGAATACGGGATCGATCTTCCGCAACCCCCCGGCCGACCACGCCGGCCGGCTCATCGAGGCCGCCGGCCTCAAGGGCACGCGGATCGGCGATGCGATGGTGAGCGAGAAGCACGCGAACTTCATCGTGAACGCCGGGACGGCGAGCGCGGCGGACGTCCGCGCGCTCATCCGCCGCTGCCAAGCCGAGGTGAAGGCGCGCTTCGGCGTCGACCTGGTCCCCGAGGTCGAGCTCGTGGGAGAGTGGGAGGAGGAATGACGACGAATAAGCGGATCCGGGTAGGGGTCCTGATGGGTGGCGCGTCGGCCGAGCGCCAGATCTCGCTCGCCAGCGGATTGGGCATCGCCGAGCACCTTCCCGCGGAGAAGTACGAGGTCGTCATGCTCGACCCACTCGCCCTCATGGCCGACAACGCGGCCCTGTCCGACGAGCAGCGCGCCATCGGCCGACAGCTCGCGCTGCGCGGAGGGACGTCCGAAGCGCTGCCCGCGCGCGACCAGGAGCTGCCGGCGGCGATGCGCGAACTGATGCAGCGCGCCTCCTCGGCCCTCGTGCCGGCGACGGCTGCATTGATGCCGACCGGCGGCCGTGACCGGATCGATGTCGCCTTCATCGCGCTGCACGGCCCGTGGGGTGAAGACGGCAAGCTGCAGGGTCTCCTCGACACTCTCGGCATCCCGTACACCGGCTCGGGGGTTCTCGCGTCTGCGCTCGCCATGGACAAGGCGATGGCGAAGACGGTGTTCGCGGCGAACGGGCTCGACGTCCCCGACGGTGAGGTCGTGACTAGCGCGAGCGACGTGCCGTCGATCGTGCCGCCCAGCGTCGTGAAGCCCGTCGAGAACGGTTCGAGCGTCGGCGTCACGATGGTCGATGACGCGAAGGACTACCCGGCCGCGATCACCGAGGCGCTGCAGTACGACCGTCGAGCCCTCGTCGAGGAGCGGATCGCGGGCCGCGAGCTCACCGTCGGCGTCATCGGCGCCGACGAGCTGCAGGCACTGCCGGTCATCGAGATCGTGCCGAAGCGCGCATTCTTCGACTATCGCGCGAAGTACGACTCGACCGCCTCGGACGAGGTCTGCCCCGCGCCGATCCCCGATGACATCGCGCGGCGCGCGCAGGACCAGGCCATCCGCGCACACCGAGCGCTCGGGTGTCGCGGCATCTCGCGCAGCGACCTCATGTGGGACGGCCAGCGCATGGTGCTGCTCGAGGTCAACACGATGCCAGGCATGACCCCGAACAGCCTTGTGCCGAAGGCCGCCAAGGTCGCCGGCATCTCGTATAGCGAGCTTGTCGATCGGCTCGTGGGCTGGGCCCTGGCCGATCGGGAGCACGGGCGTCGCTAGGGCACGCACCGGTCGCTCGCGTCGCTCCGCTCGCTCGCGGTTGCCGCCGATCCGACGCCCGACCGGCTGGACGGCGCTCGCCGTCGCGTGCGCGCTCGGCGTGCTGGCGATCGGGCTGTCCGGGACGCCGCGCATCTGGAGCGTCTCGGTCGGCCCCACGAAGCACCTGGCGGCGGCGGCGGTGATCGCGGCCACAGGGCTGGTCGGCCGTCCGGTGTTCACGACGAGCGCAGCCGATGCGCGCGCGGCGCTCCTGCGCCTGGCCGCGGTCCGCGACGCGCAGGTCCGGATCGGACTGCCGGACGCGGCGCACGTCGATCTCGTGGAGCGCGACGCCGTCGGACGGTGGGTGACCGGCGGCTTGGAGTGGTACGTGGATGCGGACGGCGTGCTCTTCGGATCGGTCGACCCGCAGGGCGCGCCGCAGCTCCGCGCGATCGACGATCGTGGCGCGACAAAATCGTGCGCGGGTGCCGCCGGCGGGCGATGCGTCGATCCCGCCGTGGTCGCTGGGGCGATCCGACTCGCGCACATCGCTCCCGGTGAACTCCGGGCGGATGCGACCAAGCCCGAGGTGCACGTCGACGCGGTCCAGGGTCTCGTGGTGCGATCGGGTGCGGGGTGGGAAATCCGTTTCGGCAGCCCTGATGACCTCGAGCAGAAGCTCGCGAACGCGAAGCGCGTGCTCTCGGACAACCCGACCCGGCGGCTAGACTACGTCGACGTGCGCAGTCCGGATCGCATCGTCTTCAGCCCCCAATAGTGGCGTTTTCGTGCGGCGCGGCGCGGCTTTGCCGGCCCGCGCCGAGCCCCACTCAATAGATGTGGCTCCCGCTCCTCGGCCTGCTGGCCGGAGTGCTGCTCGGTCTTGCGCTGAAGCTCAACCTCCCGGTCGAGCTCGCGCGCTACACCGCGGTCGGCATCCTCGCGGCGCTCGACTCGCTGCTCGGCGCGCTGCGGGCCGAGCTCGAAGGTCACTTCGACACGCGGATCTTCCTCTCAGGCTTCTACACGAACGCGCTGCTCGCCGCGGGGCTCGCGTTCCTCGGCGACCGGCTCGGGATCGACCTCTATCTGGTCGCGCTATTCGCTTTCGGCTGGCGGATATTCCAGAATGTGGCGGTCATCCGGCGACACTTCCTGTGAGCCGCCGCGGCGTGACGGGTGGGGACCGGGAGAGACTGACGCGAGGAGCGCCGAGTGCCTGAGCAGACCGTCCTCGTCTCCATCGACGTCGGTACCACCAAGGTGTGCGTCCTCATCGGCGAGGTCTCGCGGACCGGCGGCATCGACGTCATCGGCTTCGGTCAGGCGCCGTCCGACGGGCTCCGCAAGGGCGTCGTCATCGACATCGACCGCACCGTGCAGTCCGTCACGGCCGCCGTGGAGGCCGCCGAGCGTCTCTCCGGGTTCAAGGTCCGTTCGGCGTTCGTCGGCATCTCGGGGAACCACATCAGCTCCCAGAACTCACGGGGGATGGTGGCCGTCTCGGGGCACCACCGCGACGTCGCGCGCGAGGACACCCTCCGAGCGATCGAGGCCGCCCGCGCGGTCTCGATCCCGAATACCCGCGAGATCCTCCACGTGATCCCGCGCGGGTACGTCGTCGACGGGCAGGAGGGCGTCCGCGACCCGATCGGCATGAGCGCGGTGCGGCTCGAGGTCGAGACGCACATCGTGACCGCCTCCCAATCGGGGGTGCAGAACCTCACGAAGTGTGTCCAGCGCGCCGGGGTCGAGATCGACGAGCTCGTGCTCGCGCCCCTCGCGACCGCCGAGGCGGTCCTCACCGATGAGGATCGCGAGCTCGGCGTGGCGCTCCTCGACATCGGTGGCGATACCACCGACCTCGCGGTGTTCCAGGATGGCTCCATCGCCCACGCCGCCACCATCCCGATGGGCGGCAAGTCGATCACGAGCGACCTCGGGATCGTCCTGCGGGTGACCCCGGAGGTCGCCGAGAGCCTCAAGCTGCGTCAGGGGAGCGCCCTTCCGGTGGACGTGGACCCCGACGAGGTGGTCCAGATCACCTCCATCGGCGAGGAGGTGGCTCATGGGGTCACCCGGCGGACCGTCGCCCAGATCATCGAGGCCCGCCTGAACGAGATCTTCGAGGCCGTCCAGCAGGAGGTGGCCGCGGCCGGCGCCACGAATCGCCTCCAGGCCGGTCTCGTACTGACCGGGGGTGGTTCCATGCTGAATGGGATCAACCGGGCAGCCCGGGACCAGCTCGGGATGAGCGCCAGGGTGGTCGGCCCGCAGAACCTCGGTGGTCTGACCGACCAGGTCTCGACGCCGCCCTACGCCGCGGCCTCCGGGCTCCTGCTCTGGGGCGCCAAGAACTGGACCCTGGACGACGATCGCACCGGAAGTCGGTCCCTCGACGGCCTCTCCGGCCGACTCGGACGCCTGTTCAAGGGCCTCATGCCCTAGCCCGTGCGTCCGGGGCTCGTCAGATCGCGCAGCAACGATCTCATCCGAGGAGTGCGTGGGTCGGGCCGCACGTGGGTACGCACGCGAACTCGCGCGACCAGACCCGCAACATTGACGCAGCCCTTGAGTTGAGGCGTATAGTCGCGACAACTGAATAAGACCCCATGTACGCACTCGGGGGAGGGGCAGCGACATGGAGAACATGCTTCCGAAGGAGGCTGCCCCTCATGCCGCTACGGTCGGACATCGAAAATTTCGCGCTCATCAAGGTCATCGGGGTCGGCGGTGGTGGATCCAACGCGGTCAACCGCATGATCCGAGCCGAGCTCATGGGCGTCGAGTTCATCGCGGTGAACACCGACGCACAGGCCCTGCTCCTCTCTGACGCTCCGCACAAGCTCCGCATCGGTGACAAGGTCACCAAGGGTCTTGGCGCCGGCGCGGATCCGTCGGTCGGGCGTAAGGCGGCCGAGGACGACAGCGAAAAGCTCTACGAGGCCCTCAAAGAGGCCGACATGATCTTCGTCACCGCCGGGATGGGCGGTGGCACCGGCACCGGCGCGGCTCCGGTCATCGCGGAGATCGCCAAGGACATCGGCGCGCTCACCGTCGCCGTCGTGACGAAGCCGTTCTCGTTCGAAGGCGCGAAGCGCCGGCTCCTGGCCGAGCAGGGCATCCAGGATCTCGTCGACAAGGTCGACACCCTCATCACGATCCCGAACGACCGGCTGCTGCAGGTCGCGGAGAAGCGCACGACGATGGTGGACGCGTTCCGCATCGTCGACGACGTGCTCCGGCAGGGCGTGCAG
>DATCOR010000279.1:0-15008 GCA_036564585.1 Candidatus Limnocylindria bacterium
CCGTGTAGCGGCCGAAGGTGTCGATATTCTGCTGCGCCTGCAGCTGCCAGAGATATTCGTTCCCCATCCGCCGCGCCGGATCCCCGTTGCAGGTCTCCTCCGTCGCGAGGATCGCGAATGACGTGCCAGCCGCCTGCAGGATCGTCGCGAGCGCCTTCGCCACGCGCTGGTTCCGGCGATCGAACGATGCCGCGCACCCGACGAAGTAGAGGTACTCGGCGTCCGGCATCTGCGCGAGCGTCGGCACCCCGAGCCCCTGCGCCCAGTCGCCACGCGTGCTCGCGGCCTCGCCCCAGGGGTTGCCGGCGCGCTCGATGTTCGTCATCGCGCGCTGCGCCTCCGGCGGCGCGGCGGCTTCCTGCATCGTCAGGTAGCGGCGCATGTCGACGATCTTGTCGATGTGCTCGATCGTCACCGGGCACTGCTCCACGCACGCCGCGCACGTGGTGCAGGCCCACAGCTCGTCGGGCTTCGATGCGAGCTGGTGCGCCGGCGGGGTGCCGGTCGCCGCGCGGTCCGCCAGGAGCAGGTCGCCCTCCTTCAGCAGGAGGTCGCGAAGATCGAGCACGATCTTCTGCGGGTCGAGCGCCTTCCCGGTCGCGAGAGCGGGGCAGTTGTCCGAGCAGCGACCGCATTCGGTGCAGGTGTAGCCGTCCAGGTGCTGCTTCCACGAGAGATCGCGCAGGGTCGCCGCGCCGAACGTCTCCTGCTCCTCGATCTTGTCGACGAACCGCAGTGCGCCGCGCGGCCGCTGCGAGCGGAAGAACACGTTCGGCAGCGTCGTGACGATGTGCAGGTGCTTCGACTGCGGCAGATACGCGGCGAAACCGAGGACCGTCACGACGTGCACCCACCAGGCCGCGGCGAAGACCGTCCCGGCCGCGCCACCCCAGGCGAGTGGGATGAGCTGGGCGAGCGGCGGCGTCGCCTGATGGATCGCGAGATAGCCGGCGGCCAGGCCAGCGTTCTCGAACACCAGGAGCGAGACCATCAGCGTCGCGATCAGTCCGAGGATGATGTAGCCGTCGAGCGCGATGTGCATCCGCGGCGGCTTGAAGAAGAGCCGCCGGGCGAGCGCGAGGATGATCGCGGCCAGCACCAGCGCCGCGAAGACGTCCACGGCCCAGACGAAGAACCCACTCTCGGCACCGGGCATCCGCAGGCCGGCCAGCCCGCTGAGCAGCAGGTCGGCGGTGCCGATCGTGATGACGATGAATCCCCAGAAGATGAACGCGTGCGCGAGTCCGCGGACGAAGTACGGCCGCTTCAGGAGCTTGCGCTGCAGGAGGTAGATGACGAGCTCGTCCCAGAGGCGCTTCCCGAGCTGCTCGGTCCGGTCCTCGTTCCAGCCGAGCCGCAGATACCGGTACAGCTTCCACGCCCGGTAGGCGAACGCGCCGAACCCGAGCACGGCGACGAGCGCCAGCACGGCGGCGCCGAACCCCTGCGTCGGTGGGATCAACCGAGCATGTCCTCGGCGACGATGACCTTCATGATCTCGCTCGTCCCTTCGTAGATCTCCGTGATCTTCGCATCGCGGTAATGCCGCTCGGCCGGGAAGTCCTTCAGGTAGCCGTAGCCGCCGAAGATCTGGACGCAGTTGCGGGCCGCCTTGACCGCGATGTCCGACGCGAACAGCTTCGCCATCGCCGCCTCCGCGGTGAAGCGCTCGCCGCGGTCCTTCAGCGTCGCGGCGCGCCACACCAAGAGGCGCGCGGCATCGACCTCGGTCGCCATGTCCGCGAGCATCCACTGGATCGCCTGGAGCTCGGCGATGGGCTTGCCGAATGCCTGACGCTCCTTCGCGTACGCGAGCGAGTCCTCGAGACACGCGCGCGCGATCCCGACGGCCTGCGCCGCGATCCCGATCCGCCCGCCGTCGAGGGTCGACAGCGCGATCTTGAATCCCTGGCCGACCTCGCCGAGACGCCGGTCGTCCTCGACGCGTACGTTCTCGAAGACGAGCTGGGCCGTGTCGGAGCCCTTGATCCCGAGCTTCTGCTCCACCCGGCCGACGCTGAGGCCCCCTGACGGCTTGCCGACGATGAAGGCGGTGATCCCCTTGTGCCGTGACCCAGGCTCGGTTTGGGCGAACGCGACGATGACGTCCGCCGACACGCCGTTCGTGATGAAGTTCTTCGTCCCGTTCAGCACCCAGCCCGCGCCGTCGCGCTTCGCGGTCATCTGGAGACCCGCGGCGTCGGAGCCGGACGCGGGCTCGGACAGCGCGAAGCATCCGAGCAGCTCCCCGCGAGACATCGGGCGGAGCCACCGCTCCTGCTGGGCGGCGGTGCCGAAGTGCAGGATCGGGCTCGACGCAAGCGAGTTGTGCGCCTGCATGATCACGCCCGTCGACGCACAAGCGCGGTTGATCTCCTCGCACGCGAGGATGTATGACACCGTGTCCAGGCCGGATCCGCCGAGCTCCTCGGGCACGTACACGCCCATGAACCCGAGCGATGCGAGCTCCTTCAGGATCGCCGGCGGCACCCTGCCCTGCTCGTCGATGTCGTGCGCGATCGGAAGCAGCCGCTCGGTCGCGAAATCACGAGCGGTGCGCTGGACGAGCGCCTGCGACTCCGTGAGTGCGAGGTCGAACGCCGCACCCACCTCGGTGGGCTCAGTGCTCGTGGTCGTGGCCATGGCCGTGCTCCTCATTCGCGTGGATGCCGACGTACCGGCCCTCGGGATCGCGCGCATAGAAGTAATCGCCCTGGAACTCGCCGACGACCGCCTTGGCGGCCTTCGCCCTGTCGAACGCCGCTCGGACATCCTCGACCCCGAACCAGACGACGAAGCCGGTCTGGCCGCGAACCTCGGCCGGCGTCTCGCGATCGTCCGGCGAGTGGAACACGACGTCGGCGTTGGCCGTCTTCAGCCAGCTCGAGCTCGCATCGCTGCCGGTCCCGGACTGGAGGCCGATCACATCGGAATAGAACCGCGCGGTCGTCGCATGCTTCGACGTGAACGCGAACACCGGACCGACCTGCGGGTCGCTCACGTCGCACCGTACGTGAAGAAGCCGCGGCCCGACTTCCGGCCGAGCCAGCCCGCCTGCACGTACTGGCGCAGCAGCGGCGCCGGCCGGTACTTCGGATCGCCAAGGTCGCGCTGCATCACCTCGAGGACCGCAAGGCACACGTCCAGGCCGATGAGGTCCGCGAGCGCGAGCGGGCCCATCGGGAAGTTCAGGCCCTTCATCATCGTGTCGATCGCCTCGGCCGTCCCGACGTGCTCCGAGAGCGCGAACACCGCCTCATTGATCATCGGCATGAGCACGCGGTTCGCGATGAACCCGGGCGAATCGTTCGACTCGACCGCGGTCTTGCCCAGCGCCTTCGCGAGCTCGCGGGTGCGGGCCATCGTCGCGTCCGCCGTCTGGAGGCCGCGGATGAGCTCGACGTACGCGATCACCGGCACCGGGTTCATGAAGTGCATACCGACGACCTGCGTCGGCCGCTTCGTGGCCGCGGCGAGCTTCGTGATCGAGATGCTCGACGTGTTCGACGCGAGGATCGCCGCCGGCTTGCAGGCGGCGTCCAGCTTCGCGAAGAGATCGGCCTTCACCGCGGCATCCTCGAACGCGGCCTCGATCACGAAGTCGACCTTCGCGAGGTCCTTGATCGCCGTGCTCGTGCGGATCCGGCCGGTGATCTCCGTCGCGGGACGCGGCAGCGGACCTTTCGCCTCGAGCCGCGCGAGCGACGCCACGATCGCGGCCTGGCCGCGCTGGAGCTGATCGAGACCGACGTCGACGAGCACGACCTGCAGCCCGGCCATCGCGCACACCTGCGCGATGCCGGCACCCATCGTCCCGGCGCCGACCACGCCCACCTGCTCCGGCTTCGGCGGATCCACCTTGGCCGCCGGCTCCGACGTGGGCGCCGCGGAGCGCGCATGCGAGCGGCGATCGGGGCTCACGCGCCGCTCCACCTAGACCGTCTCGACCGCGAGCGCGACCGCTTCGCCGCCGCCGAGGCAGAGCGAGACCACGCCGCGCCGCTTGCCGCGAGCGCGCAGCGCGTAGAGCAGCGTGACGAGCAACCGCGCGCCGGACGCGCCGATCGGATGGCCGAGCGCGACCGCGCCGCCGTTCACGTTGAAGCGGTCCTCGGCGATCCCGATCTCGCGCCGCACCGCCTCGACGCCCGAGAACGCCTCGTTCACCTCGTAGAGATCGACGTCGCCGGCGGCCCACCCGGCTTTCTCGAGCACCCGGGCGATCGCGCCCGAGGGTGCGAGGAGGAACAGATCGGGCTCGCGGGCGAACTGCGCTTGCGCGACGATCCGCGCGAGCGGCCTCGCTCCGAGCTCGCGGGCCCGCGCCTCGCCCGCGACCACCAACGCGGCGGCGCCGTCATTCAGCTTCGAGGCGTTGCCCGCGGTGACCGTGCCGTCCGGCTTGAACGCGGGCTTGAGCGCCGCCAGGGCCTCGAGCGACGTCTCGCGCGGCGTCTCGTCCTTCTCGACGCGGGTGACCGCACCTTTGCGGCCCGGCACGTCGACCGGGACGATCTCGTCGGCGAACGCGCCGCTCCGTTGCGCGGCGAGCGCCTTCTCGTACGAGCGCACTGCGAAGCGGTCCTGGTCCTCGCGCGAGAGCCCGCTCTTGGCGGCGGCCTTCTCGCCACCGAGGCCCATGTGTCCCCCGCCGTACGCGTCGACGAGCCCATCGGTGAGGTTCGCGTCCTCCATCGAGTGCTCGCCCAGCGGGAGGCCCTGCCGCAAGCCACGCAGCAGATATGGCGCGTTGGACATGCTCTCCATCCCGCCCGCGACGATGACGCCGTATTCGCCCGCGGCGATCTGCGAGGCCGCAAGCATCACGGCCTTGAGGCCCGAGCCGCAGACCTTGTTGATCGTCGTACACGGCACGCTGCGCGGCAGGCCCGCGCCGAGGGCCGCCTGGCGCGCCGGAGCCTGGCCCACGCCAGCCTGCACGACGCTCCCCATGAACACCTCGTCGATCCGATCGACGCCGACGCCGCTTCGCTCGACGGCGCACTTGATTGCGATCGCGCCGAGCTGCGGGGCGCGCAAGGGCGCGAGGCCGCCGAGGAACGCTCCGATGGGCGTGCGCGCCGCGCCGAGGATGACCGTGCGCTCCATCAGCGCTCCGCGCCGAGCAGGCGCGTCGCGACGTGCTCGCGATAGCTGCGGATCTCGTCCCGGAGCGCGTGCAGCTCCGAGATGCGCCCATCGACCGTCGACAGGTGCGCGTCGAGCAGCTCGATGAGCCGGGGCAGCACGGTGCGATTGCTGCGCTCGGTCTTGTACATGCCCTCGAGCTCGTGCATCTCCTGCAGCGACAGGCCGAGCACCTTGAGCTTGCGGATGAACTTCAGTCGCCGGACGTCGTCATCGGTGTAGACGCGCGTTCCACCGTCGAGCCGCTTCACCGAATCAAGGAGCCCGAGCTCCTCGTAGTAGCGGATCGTCCGCTCGGTCATGCCGACCTTCGCGGCGAGCTCGCCGATCCGATAGCTCGCGGTGCCGGGCTCGCCGAGCGTCGCTCGGGCCATGTCCGTTCGCCTCCCCGGTACGCCAGTTGACGTGAACTGGCAGACGTTCCGATATTAGCCCGCAAGCTCCTTGAGCGCGAGGGCGAGCGCCTGGGCGCCAAGGACCGCGTCGTCCGCCGTCGCGAGCTCGTTCGGGTTGTGGCTACCGCCGGTCGAGCGGACGAAGAGCATCCCGGTCGGGACGCCGGCGAGCTGCGAATTCTCGGCGTCGTGCCCGGCGCCCGAGAACAGCTCCGGCGCATCGACCCCGACCTGCTTGGCGCAGCGCAGGAACAGATCGCGGAGCTTCGGATCGAGCGGCACCGCGGCAACGCGCGACAGCACGTCGACCGATGACCGGACACCGCGGGCGTCGCCGATCCGGCGGACCGCGGCGCGCACGTCACGGGTGAGCTGCTCGACGGTCGCCTCGTTCCGCGCGCGGAGGTCGAGCGAGAACACGCATTCGCCCGGCACCACGTTCTTGGCGCCGGGGCGCACGACGATCTCTCCGACGGTGCCCACCGCATCTGGGAGCGCGCGTGCGGCGCTCTCGACCGCGAGCACCATCTCGGATGCGGCGGCGAGCGCGTCCTGCCGCGCGGACATCACCGTCGCACCGGCGTGATCCTGGCGCCCGTGCACCGTGACGCGGGCGTGGAGGAGCCCGACGATGTCGCTCACCACGCCGAGCGGCAGACCTCGTTCGGCCAGCCGCGGTCCCTGCTCGATGTGCAGCTCGAGGTACGCCGCGAGGCCGCTCGTCTCGCGCTTCGCTCGCACCGGGTCGCCCGATTCGCCGATGGCGCGAAGCGCGTCGGCGATCGTCACGCCGGTCTTGTCGGCGCGTGCCGCCGCGCCATCCGGCAGCCGGCCGAACGCGGCGCTCGAGCCGAACAAGCCGATCCCGAATCGTGCGCCCTCCTCGTCGCACCAGCCGACGACCTCCACCGGCCGCCGGAACCGGACCCCGTCATCGAGCAGGGCCTCGACCGCCTCGACGGCACAGAGCACGCCGAGCGCGCCGTCGAATCGTCCGCCCTCGGGGACAGAGTCGAGGTGCGAGCCGACGAGGACCGCGGGCCCCGTGTCACCGCCGAATCGTCCGTAGCCGTTCGCCGCCGCGTCGCGCCAGACGGTCGCGCCGCGTGCCGTAAGCCAGCCGCCGACGAGCTCTCGCGCACGCTGTTCCTCCGCGCTCAGGCCGAGGCGCGTGACGCTCGTGCCGCTCCCGCCGATCGCGGAGAGCTCCGCGATCCGCCGCTCGAGGCGCGCGCGGTCCACCGTCACGCCAGGTCCTCGGGGCGAAGGGTGATGCCGGCGAAGACCGCTGACTCGATGACCTTCGCCATCGCGAGGTCCGGGTCACGAAGGCTCGCGAGCTCGGGGAATCGCGAGAGCTGCTCGTCGATGCGCTCCTCCAGGGTCACCACCTGTTGCCCGCCGCGCCGGTCGGCGTAGTAGACGATCTTCTCCGCGAGCGTGCGCGGCGCGGTCGCCGTGTCGCGCGGGGCGTACACCGGATGCCGGCGCGAGAGCTCGACCTGGTCGGGCAGACCCTCGGCCGCGAGGACCAGCGGGCCGAGGACGCTGTGGTCGCGGCCGTCGCCCGCGAGCAGTGGGCTCCTTCCGATGTCGTGGAGGTACCCACCGAGACCGACGGCCCGCACGTCGATCGACGCACCGGCGATCGCGTGCGCGCGCGCGAGCTGGGTGGCGAGCCTGCCGACCACGAGCGAGTGCGCGCGCAGCCAGTCCGGGTAGCGGTAGCGCGCGAAGTACCCCTCCGCGATTGTGGACAATGCTGTCATTGCGTTATTGACACCAGGTGCGAGCGTGGATACGGTCCCGCCGGGGAGCGAAGAGTGGATCTGCAGACGAGCGACCGACGCATCATCGCGCACCTCGGCCGGATCGGAGCCGAGCGCCAACCCGCGCGGGCCGAACGGCACTATCAGCGCGACCAGGGCGGGGACCAGACTCCGTCGCATGTGGCCCCGGATCCGGGTGGCGCTCGTCGTCTGGCTTGCGATGGTCGGACTGGACTTCGTCCTCAACGCCGGGCTCTTCGCGGGCATGTATCAGGAGGGCGGCCCGTTCCTCCTGCCGCCGCTCGAGGCGTTCCGGCGGGTCCCGCTCGGGTACCTGGCGTTCCTGATCCTTGCGGCCGCCATGGTCGAGCTCTCGTTCCGGCTGCACGCGACGACCATCGCCGCCGGCCTTCGACTCGGCGCGACCGCGGGGGCGACGCTCGGGTCCGCGTGGAGCTTGGGGCTGTACTCGGTCGCGACGCTGACGCCTCAGACCGCCCTGACCTTCGCGGCGATCTGGCTCGCGCTGTTGACCGTCGCCGGCGGCGTCGCAGCGGCGGGCCTTGGTCAAGCGTCCCTTCGTGGTCTCACGCTGCGCGTGATCGGGGTCGACCTCCTCGGGGCTATCGCCGTCATCGCGCTCCAATCGTTCGGCATCCTGCCCACGCTCACGCTGTAGCGCTCGCGCGTCCCACGTCCGGTGCCCGCACCGGCACGTGAGCAGCGAGGTCGACGACCGGATCGTGGCGCACCTTGGATTTGCCAAGGCCGTGGCATCGCGGGCGCTCGATCCGCGCTGCCGCGGAGCGGACCGCGAAGACCTCGTGGCCTGGGGTGTCGTCGGGCTCGTGCAGGCTGCGCACCGCTATCGGGACGATGCCGGCGCCCCGTTCGCGGCGTACGCCGCGCGCCGCGTGCGCGGTCAGGTGCTCGACGCGCTTCGCGAGCGCGATCCGCTCACCCGCGCCGCACGCCGCGCGTACCGCGAGGCGCGCGAGGAGGAGCCCGACCTGCCGCCGCCGGTCGTGGAGGTCTCGCTCGATCGCTGCGTCGCCGCCGGCCTCGAGGCCCCTGACTGGGGCTCGGCCGGGGCGGCCACAGCCCGGCCCGGCCGCACGCGCTGCAGTGACGAGCAGTGGCGAAGGGTCGCCAACGCGCTACGGCACCTCGATCCGATCGAGCGCAAGGTCCTCGTGCTTTCGTTCGCTCGCGAGCTCACGTTGAAGGAGATCGGCGCGCAGATCGGACTCAGCGAGTCAGGGGTCTGCCGGCTGCGTGCGCGCGCGCTCCGTCATGTCCGGGCGCGCTGCGCATGATGGCGCAGGCTCGGTGCCCGGCATTGCGGTCTCTCGCGACTAGGACGCGCCAGAGGCGGTGTTGGGCTCGCCGAGCGCGCCGCGGACCGCGGCTTGCACCGCCGCGAGGCTGAACGGCTTCTCGAGGAACGAATCCGCGCGCAGCTCGAGCGTGCTGCGCGCGAGTGCGCCGCGATCGCCGCTGATGATGACGATCGGTACGTCGCGCGTGCTCGGAGCGTCGCGCAGGGCGCGGCCGACCGCGACACCGGACACGTCCGGTAGCAGCAGATCGAGGAGCACCGCATCGGGTGTGCTCGCGAGCGCCGCGTCGATCGCGTCCTGGCCGGCGTACGCGCGCGTCACGTCGTAGCCCTCCTCCGACAGGAAGTCGGAGAGGAGATCGCAGAGATCCCGGTCGTCATCGACGACCAGTACGCGTCTGGAGCCCATGACGCCGGTAAAGTAGACCTAATGTCGAACCTCGAGCGCGCTCGATTCGCCCGCCTCGTCCGCCGCGCGGTCATGGATCTTCCGGCGGAATTCGGACAGCGGATGCGCAACGTCGAGATCGTCGTCGACGACGAACCCGATCCCGCGAACGTGCGCGATGGCCGCGAGCTCCTCGGTCTCTACGAGGGAGTGCCGCTCACCGAGCGGGCCTATGGCGAGCCGTACGTGCCGGACCGGATCTCCATTTACCGGCTGCCGATCCAGCGGATGTCGAGCTCGCCCAAGCGTCAGGCCCGGATCGTCCGCGACACGGTCATGCACGAGATCGCGCACCACTTCGGGATCAGCGACGCACGACTGGCCGAGCTCGGCCGCGGCGACGCGGACTAGGCGATCGCCTTCCGGAACTTCGCGAGGGCGGCGCTCACGCCGTCGGGATCGAGGAACACCGCCGATCCGGCGACGAGCACCGAGGCCCCGGCCAGGGCCGCTGCCTTCGCGTTGTCCGGCTTGATACCGCCGTCGACCTCGAGCTCCGCCGCGGATCCGGCCGCGTCGAGGGCGGCGCGGAGCGCGCGCAGCTTGTCGAGCGCCGATCCGATGAACGATTGGCCGCCGAACCCGGGATGGACGCTCATGACGAGGACCAGATCCGCGCGGCCGAGGTACGGAACGACCCGCGAGACGTCGGTCTCCGGGTTGAGCGTGATTCCGGGACGCGCGCCAGTCGTTCGGATCGCGTCGAGCGCGCCCGCGGCATCGCGCGCCGCCTCGACGTGCACGGTGATGTAGGTGGCACCCGCCTCGGCGTAGCGGGCCACCCACTCCTCGGGGCGCTCGATCATGAGGTGGACGTCGAGCGGTAGCCGCGTCGCGCGCCGCAGGTCCGCGACCATCTTCGGCCCGAATGTGAGATTCGGCACGAAATGCCCATCCATGACGTCGACGTGGATCCAGTCGGCGCCGGCCGCCTCGGCCTTGGCCACGGCATCGGCCAACCGACCGAAGTCGGCGGACAGGATGGATGGCGCGAGCTTCGGACCGCTCAACGCGTTCCCTTGTCCCGAGGCATGCTGGCTGGCATCATTGACGTTGCTTCCCCCGCTTTATCCGGAGAGGATTTGCCATATGTATAGGCCGCAGAACCTGCGGATCCCTGGTCCGACCTTTGTCCCTCAGACCGTCCTGAACGCATCGGCGCGGCCGATGATCAACCACCGCGGTCCCGAGTTCGCGGCCCTCATGGCCGGTCTGACCCGCGCGCTGCAGGAATTCCTCAACACCCAGGGCGACGTGTTCCTGCTCACCGCGTCCGGGTCCGGCGGCATGGAGGCGGCGGTCGTCAACACGCTCTCGAGCGGCGATCGGGTGCTCCTGTTCGTGAACGGCGCGTTCGGCGAGCGCTTCGCCGCGGTCTGCAAGGCCTACGGCGTCGACGCGCGGCGCATCGATGTCCCGTGGGGCCGCGCGGTCGAGCCCGACCTCGTGCGCGAGGAGCTCGCGAAGGAGAAGGGCAAGGACGGCGCGAAGGCGGTCCTGCTCACCCACAACGAGACCTCGACCGGCGTCCTGAACCCGCTGAAGGAGATCGCCGAGGTCGTCCGCGAGTCTGGCAAGCTGCTCATCGTCGACAGCGTGTCGGGCGCGGGCGCGGTCGATCTCGCGATCGATGACTGGGGCGTGGACGTGCTCATCTCGGCATCGCAGAAGGCCTGGGGCGCGCCTCCCGGCGTCGCGATGATCACGATGAGCGAGAGGGCCTGGAAGGCCTACGACCGCTCGAACCTCCCGAAGCTCTACTTCGATCTGCAGTCGTACAAGGCGTCCCTCGAGAAGGGCGCCACGCCGGCGACGCCGGCGGTCACGGTGTTCATCGGGCTGCAGGAGTCGCTCAGGCTGATGGCCGAAGAGGGCCAGGCCGCGATCATCAAGCGGCACCGTGACCTCGCGTACGCGACCCGCCGTGGTCTCCAGGCGCTGAACCTCGGGATCTTCGGTGACGAGCGCTACGCCTCGCCATGCGTGACCGCGTTCCGGATGCCCGCGCGGGTCGACCCGCGCAATCTCATCCGGATCCTGCGCGATGACTACGACACCGTCATCGCCGGCGGACAGGGCCGCATCGAAGGACAGGTCGCGCGCGTCGGGCACATGGGCTTCGTCACGTTGCAGGACATGGTCGCGTTCTTCGGCGCGCTCGAGCCGGCGCTCAAGGACCTCAACCACCCGGTCGAGCCGGGCCAGGCGATCTCCGCGGTCCTCCGCGCGTACGCCGAGACCTCCGCGCCGCCGGCGCGGACGGCGCGCGGCACCGCTCGCCGCGAGCCCGCCGATGCCGTCGCCGGCCGCCGCTAGCCGACCCAGACCCATCGTCGTCGTCGCGGACCCGCTGGCCCCTGAGGGGCTGGCGCTGCTCCGCGAGCGCTGCGAGGTGCTGACCCCGAAGGGGCTGGACGAGCTGCAGGCCAACCTCGGCTCGGCGATCGCGCTGCTCGTGCGCAGCGAGACGAAGGTGACGGCGGCGCTGCTCGATCACGCGCCGCAGCTGCAGATCGTCGGACGCGCCGGCGTCGGCGTCGACAACATCGACGTGCCCGCGGCCACCGCGCGTGGCGTGTACGTCGTCAACGCGCCCACGGGCAACGTCCACGCGGCCGCCGAGCACGCGCTCACCCTGGCACTCGCCCTCATGCGCAACGTCGTCCCCGCGGACGCGAGCATCCGGCGAGGCGAGTGGACGCGCAGCAAGCTCATGGGCCGCGAGCTCCGCGGCAAAACGCTCGGCCTCGTGGGGATCGGCCGGGTCGGCAGCCTCGTGGCGCGACGCGCGGCCGCGTTCGAGATGAAGATCGTCGCGCACGATCCGTTCGCGACCGAGGGTCTCGCGCGCGCGCTCGGGGCAGAGCTCGTCGAGCTCGACCGGCTGCTCGCCGAGGCCGACGTCATCTCGCTGCACACACCGCTCACCGACAAGACCCGGGGGCTCATCGGCGTGACCGCGCTCGCGAAGGTGAAGCCGACCGCGATCCTGGTGAACTGCGCGCGAGGCGAGATCGTCGACCTCGACGCGCTCACCGACGCGCTTGAGGCAGGGACGATCGGCGGCGCCGCGCTCGACGTGTTCCCCGCTGAGCCGATCCCCGCCGACGCCCGCATCCGGACCGCGCCGCGCACGATCCTCACGCCGCACATCGCCGGGTCGACGGTCGAGGCGCAGCAGAACGTCGCCGTAGACGTCGCGCGCCAGGTGCTCGCGGTCATCGACGGCGAGGTCCCGAGCGACGCCGTGAACGCGCCGCGGCCGCCGGCCGACAAGGCCGGGATGCTGTGGGTGCGCCTGGCCGAACGTGCCGGCGCGCTCGCGGGTCAGCTCATCGCGGACCGGCCCGAAGCGATGGCTCTCACCTACCGCGGTGCGCTCCTCGAGATGGACCCGACGGCCCTGCGCGCCGCCGCCGCCAAAGGAGTCCTTGAGACGTTCAAGGCCGGCCGGGTGAACCTCGTGAACGCGCTCGCCGAGGCGAAGGCGCGCGGGCTCGACATCGTCGAGCGCCGCGAGACGGAAGAGTCGCGCTACCCGAGCCTGCTCGAGGTCGCCGTGGGCGGCACCACCGTGGGCGGCACGATCGTCGGCGGCGAGCCGCGGATCGTCTACATCGACGGCTTCTGGGTCGACGTCCCGATCGACGGGCATCTCCTCCTCACGAAGCACCGGGACAAGCCGGGCCTCGTCGGCCGCGTCGGCACGCTGCTCGGCGGCTCGGACGTGAACATCTCGTCGATGCAGGTCGGACGGCTCCATGCCCGCGGCGACGCGCTCATGATCCTCACGCTCGACGACCCCGTGCCGGACGTGGTGCGCGATCAGATCGGGATGTTCGCGGACGTCGACGAGGTCAGGACCGCGAAGCTCGGCGCCTAGCCCAGCTCGCGCATCCGCGGCAGCAGCTCCCTTGCGGCGAGCTCGGCCCCGCGCACCGGATCGGGGCCGGCCAGCATCACGATCTGCTCGGTGAAGCCGGCCTTCAGATAGGTCTCGGCCGTCTTGAGCGACTCATCGATCGTCGTGAGCCGGAACTGCACCGAGCGCCGCACCGCGTTCGGGTCGCGGCCAACGGTCTTGCAATGCTCGTCGAGGATCTTCGACAGCGCGACGGTCTTCTCGAGCTCTCCCGAGTTCGAGTTCCACACGTCGCCGTGCCGCGCGACGATCTTCAGCGTTCGCTGTGGACCGGAGCCACCGATCCAGATCGGCGGATACGGCTTCTGCACGGGCTTCGGCTCGGCGATCGCGTCGGTGATGGTGAAGTACGTGCCCTTGAAATTCGCGCGCTCCTTCGTCCAGAGGCGCTTGATCACGCGCACGGCTTCGCCGAAGCGACCGAGCCGCTCGCCGACGGGCGGAAAGTCGATGCCGAGCTCCACGAACTCGGGCTCGTTCCACGCCGCGCCGATCCCGAACTCGAGCCGGCCGTTCGAGAGGTGGTCGATCGTGACGCCGATCTTCGCGTGCATGGCCGGATGGCGGTACAGGCTGCCCGCGACCATGAGCCCGATCCGCACGCGCTTCGTCGCCTCGGCCATCGCAGCGAGCATCGTCCAGCCCTCGAAGATCGGTTGGCTCGGGTCCGGGCCGAGCGCGAGCAGGTGATCGAAGCCCCAGAGGCCGTCGAAGGCTCCGTCGTCCGCGATCTTCCACACGGCGCGATGCGTCGCGATCGGGTGGACCTGCGGGGAGAGCTTCAGCCCGACGTGCAGCGGATGCGGCATCGGCCGAGCGTAGCGGCGATGGCGGAGGCGGGTGCTATGGTCCTCGCCCTATGGAAGCAGCGCGCTTCGAGCGCACCGTCCGCACCGAATCGAGCGAGATCTTCGCGATCTACGGCGGCGCGCGGCGGGTCGGTCGCGTCGATCTGCACTACGGACGGTTCGAGGTGAACGCGACGCTCCTGCTCGAGGTGGACCTCACCGACGATGAGCTGCAGCAGCTCATCGATCAGCTCGACGAGGAGCTCGTCCAGACGCATGACCCGGAGCGCGAGGACTTCCTCGTGACCGTGTTCAAGTCCGAGGAGCTCGGCTTCTACTCCGACGAGTTCGAAGAGGATGACGAGGACGACGACGACAGGTAGCTGACCAGGCCCTCGCGCAGGGTACGCGGCGAGTAGCCGAGCTCCGCGCGCGCCTTCGCGTCGGTAGCCCAGAACGTCACGCCGTCCGCGCTCTTGACGACCTCGGCGACCTCGGGCCGCAGGCGCGCGGCGAACCGCAGGATCGATGGCGGCACGTCGAACCGCGGCGCAGGCTTGCCCGCGAGGGCGGCCATGATCCGGATCGCATCGCGGAGGCGCACTGCTTCACCTCCGAGCACGTACGACTGGCCAGCGCGGCCGCGGTCGAGCAGCAACAGGATCCCGGCGGCGACGTCGGCGACGTGCACGAAGCTGAGGCCGAGGTCGCCGAACGTGAGCACCGGCAGCTTCCCTGCCGCCGCGCGCCGGAACAGCGCGCCGATCCCCGAGTGGTCGCCCGGCCCGTAGATCTGGCCCGGCTGCGCGATGACGACTGGCAGCCCCTTCGCGTTGAACGCCTCGGCCACGCGGTGCGCGAGCGTCTTCGTCTCGTCGTAGTAGGAGGTGTAGCCGTCCGCGCGCTGGTACGTCTCGTCGGCGACCTTCCCATTCGTGTTCCCGAACACGACGATGGACGACACGTGCACGGCCTTCGGCACGCCGACGGCCAGCGCGGCGCCGAGCACCGCCTCGGTGCCCTCGACGTTCGCCTTGTACATGTCGACGCGCCGGGGCGCGGTGATGCCGACCTCGTAGATGGCCCCGGCGTGCACGACGGCATCGCAGCCGTCGCAGCCGCGCTTCAGCGCGTCGGGATCGGCGAGATCGCCGACGACCACGTCACGACCGGTCTTCTTCAGCAGGTCGGCCTTTACC
>DATCOR010000031.1:0-7364 GCA_036564585.1 Candidatus Limnocylindria bacterium
GTACATGTGGATGTCCTTCTCGGGGTCCTCGGAATCGAGGAAGAGCAGCTGGGCGATGATCAGGTTCGCCATGTTGTCTTCGATCATGTCGGTGATGAAGATGATCCGGTCCTTGAGCAGGCGGGAGAAGATGTCGTAGGCGCGCTCTCCACGGCCGGACTGCTCGACCACCATGGGCACGAGATTGTTCTGCAACGCTGTGGCCCTCCTCGACATGGCTCCTCCCGAGTGTACCAACCGATGTCCGCCCGAACGGGTGACGAGACGGTAGCCATCTAGCATTCCAGCGATGCGGAGACGCTCGGCGTACGTCGCGATGGCGGTGGCGTACGCGGTCGCGGTGTACGTCGCGCTCGCGCTCGGCGGCTCGCGGGCCCAGAGCATCGAGATCCTCATTTTGGTCATCGCGGTCAGCGTGGCTGCCGGCATCGTCGCCTGGCGGTTCGCGACGAACATGGACCTCGCCCTCCGCGATACGGAACGCAGCCGCGAGGAGCTGGCCTTCGTCGGCCGCCTCTCGGCCGGGCTGTCCGGGCCGCTCACCCCCACGGAGGTGGCGACGCAATTCCTTTTCGCGATCAAGGGACTGTTGCCGGCGTCGGTGGTCGCGTCGCTGCTGCAGTACGAGGAGACGGCGGAGTCCGTCCGGGTACTCGCTCAGCTCGGTGGACCCGACGCGTCGAGCACCGGAGCCGTGTACCCGGTCGGGGCCTTCCCGCCGGTGCTACGCACGCGCCTCATCGGCGAGCGCAGGAGCTTCGTGGTCGACGATACGGAGGCGATGCCCGATTGGTCAGCCCTCGGGGCCGAGTTGCCCGCGCTCGCGGCCGCTCGATCCTTCGCGCTGCTGCCACTGGTGTCCCGCTCGCGGCTCATCGGCGCCCTCGCGCTCTCCGACGCACAACCGAATGCGATCACCCGCGACCAGCTGCAGCTGGTCGCGCTCCTCGGCCAGTACGTCGCGGGCGCGCTCCACAACGCACTCTCCATCGCCGAGGCCGACGAGCGGGCCGACCGCGAGGCGGTCGTGAACCGGATCGCGCAGCGCATCTACTCGAACCTCGATCCGGACTCCGTCGTGCGGTCCGCGCTCGAGGAGCTCGGGACCGAGCTCGGCGTCTCGCGCGTCGTGATCAGTGGCGCCGGCGACTCCGACCTCACCGTGCTGCACGAGTGGCATGCCGAGGGCGTGACGCCGGTGGCGATCGGCACGCATGGGCAGTTGCCGCTGAGCACGCTCGCGGTCCGCGAAGGACGCACGATCGCGGTGCGCGACGCGCGGAGCGACGCCCGGCTGACCGATGCGAGCCTCGGGAGCCACGCGCTCATCGAAGGCGGCACGCTCGCGGCGGTTGCGACGCCGATCGGGCTTGGAGGGCAACTCGCGGGCGTCCTCGCGCTCGATCAGGTCGGCGCGCCGCGCGCGTGGACCTCGCAGGAGATCCGGCTTCTCGAGGGCGTGGCGCACGAGCTGCGAACGGCACTCGAGGCCGCGCAGCTGCTTGTCGCGCGCCAGCGCGAGAACGAACGGATGATGGCCCTGCACCGGGCGTCGGCGCTCATCGCCGCCGAGACGGACCCCCGGGAGGTGGTGCGCGAGATCCTCGAGGCCGCCTCGACCCTGCTCGGGCGCGGTGCCGCGTCGCTCTACCGGTGGGACGAGCACGCGAGCGTGCTGCGGCTCGCCGAGACCGCGCGTGCCGAGCACGCCGCGATCGCCGCGCCGCAGCTGCTGCGGGAGGGCGAGGGCGTGTCCGGGCGGGCGCTCCTGACCCAGCGACCCGTGATCGTGAATGACTACGCGCGCTGGGAACACGCCGTGAAGTCGACCCGCGACGCCGGTCAGACGGCCGCGCTGTCGGTCCCGCTCGCCCGGGCAGGCCAGCGCCTCGGCGCACTCACGGTGCGGTCGATGTCCCCGTTCACGCGCTTCGATGATGACGACGCGCGGCTCCTCGGGCTGTTCGGCAACCAGGCGGTGGCAGCCCTCACGACCGCGGAGCTCGTCGAGCAGCAGCGGCGCGCGGTCGAGCAGCTCGAACGGCTGAACAGCGCCAAGAGCAACTTCGTCTCCATCGTGAGCCACGAGTTCCGCACGCCGTTGACCGGCATCCAGGGGTTCAGCGAGCTCATGCGCGACGAGGACCTGAGCCCGGCGGAGATGAAGGAATACGCCGGCGACATCAACAAGGATGCCCAGCGGCTCAATCGGATGATCACCGAGATGCTCGACCTCGACCGGATGGAGTCCGGCCAGATGACGCTGAACCGCGAACGGACCGACATCAACGCCGTCATCGCCGAGGCGGCCGACCGGCTGAGCGCGAACGCCAATCGCCACCCGATCCAGCTCAACTGCGATCCCGATCTCCCGCTCATCGAGATGGATACGGACAAGATCAAGCAGGTGCTCCTGAATCTCCTCAGCAACGCCGTGAAGTACTCGCCCAACGGCGGGCCCATCACGATCACGACGCGGGTCGAGGGCGGGATGGTCCACGTGTTCGTGCGCGACGAGGGCATGGGCATCCCGCCCGATTCTCTCGAGAAGGTGTTCGAGCGCTATTCGCGGCTCGAGTCGGGCGCGACCCGGTACATCCAGGGCACCGGTCTCGGTCTGCCGATCTCGAGGCAGATCATCGAGATGCACGGCGGGCGCGCGTGGGTGGAGAGCACGCTCGGCGAGGGATCGGTCTTCCAGTTCACCTTGCCCCTCGTGGCCGTCGCGAGCGTATAAGGAGTCACGAGATGGCGAAGATCGTGTTCTGCGAGGACGACCCGATGATCCGAAAGCTCATCACCGCCGCGATGCGGGACAGCGGTCACGACGTGCGCCTGGCGGTGGATGGCGAGGAAGGGCTCGCGCTCATCCGCGACACCCGGCCCGATCTCGTCTTCAGCGACGTGTCCATGCCGAAGCTCGATGGCTATCAGCTCGGCGACGCGCTGCGGGCATCGCCGGACACGGCCCACATCCCGCTCGTGTTCGTGACGGCGTCGGTCCAGCGTGCGCAGATCATCGAGGCCGAGCGGCACGGCGGCACGGGCGTCCTGCCGAAGCCGTTCACGATGGCCGAGCTGCGCAAGCGCGTCGCCGATCTCCTTCCGGCGGGTCGCTGAGTAAATGGCCGGTGAACGCGTCCTCTTCGTCGACGACGAGGGCCAGATCCGCAAGCTCGTCGAGACGTTCCTGACGCGACAGGGCTACGTGGTGGCCACGGCCACGGACGGGTACGAGGCCGTGAAGGAGATCAAGAAGCAGCGACCGCACATCGTGATCACGGACGTCCAGATGCCGAACATGAACGGGCTCGAGCTGACCCGCCGGCTGCGGTCGGAGGCCGCGACGGCGCGGATGCCCATCATCATGCTGTCCGCGAAGAAGCAGGCCGACGACATCCTGGCCGGGTATGCCCAGGGCGCCGACGAATACGTGGCGAAGCCGGTGCAGCTCGCGGTGCTCGCGGCGAAGGTCGACCTGCTGCTCCGGCGCGGGCGCGAGGCGGCGGGGACACCGTCGGTGCCGCTGCCGAAGGGGCGCGTCTGCGTCATGCTCCACGGAAAGGGTGGCGTCGGCACGACGACGCTGGCCGTGAACACCGCCCTGGCCCTCGCCAGCACGATGATCTATCGCGTCTCGGTGCTCGACCTCTCGCTCGAGTTCGCGAACGCCGGCATGCTCCTGGATCAGAGGTCGAACCGGACGCTCGCCGATCTGTCGGACGTGCGCATCGAGGACATGAGCGACGACCTGTTCGATCTCTTCATCGCGAGCCACTCGAGCGGTGTGCGACTGGTGACCGGAGCCGACCGGCCGGAGCTCGCCGAGCTCGTGACCGTGCCGGCCGTCCACCACGCGATCGACCGGCTGCGCGCGAGCTCGGACTACGTGATCGTCGACACGGCGGCGACGTTCACGCAACACACCCTGGCCGCCATCGATGGCTCCGACGTGCTTACGATCATCACCGCGGCGCATCTCGCGTCCTTGAAGGCGACGAACGACCTCCTCAGCGTGATCGCCAAGCTGTCGATCCCGAAAGAGAGCACGCTCCTCGTGCTGAACCAGACGACCGCGGCGGGCCTCCATCCCGACCAGGCCACCCGGTTCTTCGGCCGGAAGCCCGACGTCATCGTCCCGTTCACGCCGTCGTTCGACGACGCGGCCGACGAAGGAAAACCCCTCGTGGCGAGCGCGCCGGGGAACGCTGGATCGGTGTCGGTCCGCGACCTCGCCGCGCAGATCACCGTGCGGGCGCCGGTGAAGCACTAATCCGCATCCGCTTTTGGGGGGTCCGGGGATCCATCGCCGCGGCCGGTCCGGAGACCGCTCGCTACGGCGGGAATACGCCCTGTGTCGAGGCGCGCGCCGACGACGGGACGCTCCTGATCTTCGATTGCGGCACCGGTGCGCGGAAGCTCGGCATCGCGCTGGCGCGCGGCGGTCCGACGCGAGCGCACTTGTTCATCAGTCACACCCACGCTGACCACATCCAGGGACTGCCGTTCTTCCTGCCGGCCTTCGTGCCGGGTTCGCATCTCACGGTGTACGGGCCGGCGGGCATCGACCGCTCGTTCCCGTCGGCGCTCGGCGGGCAGATGGACTACGCGTACTTCCCGGTGCCGATGGATCAACTGCCGGCAAAGGTCGAGATCGTGGAGCTCGGCGAGGGCGAATTCGGGCTCGGCGCGCTCCGCATCCGGACGCAGTTCATGAACCACACCGCGCCGACCCTGGGATACCGCGTCTCCGGCGCCGGCGGCACGCTCGTCTACTCCACCGACCACGAGGCCCACGAGGGCGCGACGTGGCGTCCGGGTCACGACGACGGGTCGTTCGAGGAATCCGAACTCCTCCACACCGGCGACCAGCGCCACGCCGCGTTCCTGCGCGACGCGGACCTCGTCATCCACGACGCGCAGTACCACGCCGCCGACTATCCGGCCAAGGCCGGCTGGGGCCACAGCACGATCGAGTACGCGGTCGACATGGCGCGGGTCGCGAACGTGAAGCGGCTCGTCCTCTTCCACCACGATCCGAACCGCGAGGACGCCGGCGTCGACGCCCTGGTCCGTGCGGCGCGTGAGCGAGCCGGCCCGCTCGAGGTCGTGGCCGCAGCCGAGGGCGATGAGCTCGTGCTCCGCGAGACGGCCGGCGACGGTCACGCCGAGGCCGAAGGCCCGCACGCGCCGAAGATCCAGACCCGAGCTCGCATCCTCGTGGCGGACGACGACCGCGCCGTCCTGCAGGTCCTCGAGACCGTCCTCAGTGGCGACGGCTATCAGGTGATCACCGCCGAGGACGGCGAGGCCGCCCTGGAGCTCGCGCGGCACGACGGGTTCGACCTGATCCTGCTCGACGTGCAGATGCCGAAGCTCGATGGGCTCGCGACGGCGCGGCAGCTGAGACAGGAGCCGAAGCTCGCGGACGTACCGATCGTCATGCTCACCGCCCGCACCGCGGACAAGGACATCGAGGCGGCATTCGCGGAGGGCGTGACGGACTACATCACCAAGCCGTTCGCGGTCAGCCAGATGCGCGCCCGGGTCCGGTCGTGGCTGGCACGCTCCGCCGAGGTCGAGAAGTGACCCAGCCGTGGACCGATCTGCAGCGGTACGTCATCGAAGAGCACTTCGAGGATTACATCGAGGGACGGATCTCACGGCGCGAGCTGCTGCGGCGCGTCTCATACATCACCGGTGGAGCCGCGGCGTCGCTCGCGGCGCTCTCGATGCTCGGGTGCAATCTCGATCAGCCTCGGGCCGTCGCGACCAGCGCTGCCGCGACGACGGCGCATCCATCGTCCACGCAGCCGAATGTGCCGTACGCGACGCCGCCGTCGAGCGCGACGACCGATCCCGTCACCGTGAAACCGGACGATCCGCGCCTCGGCGGGGCCACCACGCTCGGCATCCCAACGCGTGACAAGACGGCCGCGCTCATCGCGTACTCGGCGGGACCGAAGATCCGGACGAAGGCCGCGGGCGTGCTCGTGATGCACGAGAACACCGGTCTCACCGAGCACATCAAGGACGTCATCAGGCGGGTCGCCACGGCCGGCTATTACGCCCTCGGGATCGACCTGCTCTCCCGCCAGGGCGGCACCGAGAAGCTCGGGCCGGCGTACTCGGGCGCGCTCGCCAATACCACCGTCGAGCAGATGAACTCCGATCTGCTGAGCGCGATCGACTTCATCCAGAACGAGGCCGGCGACGGTCGAACACGGGCTCCGGTCGGTGCGGTCGGCTTCTGCTTCGGTGGTGGCACGACCTGGAACCTGGTGAACGCCGGCGCGCCCCTCGCCGCAGCGGTGCCATTCTACGGACCCCTGCCGTCGAACCCGGCAGGCCTGGCGGCGACGAAGACCGCGGTGCTCGCCATCTACGCCGAGCAGGACACGCGCATCACCGCGAGCTGGACCGACGCCGAAGCACAGCTCAAGAAGAGCGGCACGCCATACCTCCAGAAGGTCGAACCCGGCGTCGGGCACGCCTTCCACAACGACACGAACGGTCCATCGCGTTACGGTCCGGCGCAGGCGCAGGACGCCTGGGTCGCGACGATCGAGTGGTTCCAGAAGTACGTGGGCTGAGGCGCCGGGGCTAGTTCGGCTTCGAATCCTTCTGGCGGTGGCGCTCGATCGTTTCGAGCAACTCGTTCACTTCGAACGGCTTGGCGATGTAGCCGGTCGCGCCGATCTCCTCGGCCCAGCGGCGCGCGCTCTCGGCGGCGGTCATCACGACGATCGGATACGTGAGCGCGCGCTCGTGGAACCGTTCCGCGAACGCCCACCCGTCGACGACCGGCATACGCATGTCGAGCAGGATCAACGCGGGCGCGACATGATCGAGCGCCTCGAGCGCCTCGGCGCCGTTCGCCGCGGTGCGGACCGCGAGCCCCTCGCTCTCGAGGAAGTCCCGCAGCATCGCAAGGATCTCGGGATCGTCATCGACCACGAGGATCGGCCGCGCGGCGACGGCCGCGTCATCGACGCGCGCACTCGAGCCGGTGGCCCGATCGGGCGACCGTGGCCGATCCGGCGCGAACGCTACGAACTCCAGCATGCTCGTCAATTCAGCTTGACCTCTCCGGCGTCCGGCAGCGCGACATGGAACGTGCTGCCTTCGCCCACCCTGCTTTCCACCCAGATGCGGCCGCCATGCTCTTGCGCGATCCCGCGGCAAATGTACAGACCGAGACCGATCCCCGCGTAGCGCCGCGCATCGACGTTCCCCGCCCGGTGGAATCGCTCGAACACGAACGGGAGGTCCGTCGCCGGGATGCCGATGCCATGATCCCGCACGCTGATGCGGATCGCGGTCATGTCCCGCCAGGCGTGCACTTCGACGGGACTGTCCTCGTC
>DATCOR010000300.1:0-13638 GCA_036564585.1 Candidatus Limnocylindria bacterium
GATGCCGAGCGCGCGTGGATGAGCCACGGCGACTCGGTGAAGACACTGCCCGCCGGGTTCCACGCGGCCGCGAGCACGGACCGGCTGGCCGCTGCGGCGATGAGCGACGGCGCCCGGCGGTTCGGTGTCCAGTTCCACCCCGAGGTCGCCCACACGCCGCACGGCGCGGACATCCTGCGCAACTTCGTGCTGCACGTCGCGGGCGCGAAGGGCGACTGGACGCCGGCGGCGTTCGTCGAAGAGTCGGTCGCCGAGCTGCGCCGGGTCATCGGCGATCGTCATGCGCTGCTCGCGTTGTCCGGCGGCGTGGACTCCGCGGTCGCGGCCGCGCTCGTCTCACGGGCCATCGGCGACCGCCTCACCTGCGTGTTCATCGACACCGGGATGCTGCGCGAGCGCGAGGCCGAGCAGGTCGTGGCGACGTTCGGAGCGCGGCTGCGGCTCGTGCCGGTGGACGCGGAAACGAGGTTCCTGGAGAAGCTCGCGGGCGTGACCGATCCGGAGCGCAAGCGCGCGATCATCGGCGAGGAGTTCATCCGCTGCTTCGAAGCGGAAGCCGCGCGCATTGGACACGTCGACGTGCTCGTGCAGGGCACCATCTACCCGGACGTCATCGAATCGCGGGCCAAGGACAGCAAGACGAGTGCGCGGATCAAGACCCATCACAACGTCGGCGGGCTGCCGGACGTCATGTCGCTCGAAGTCGTCGAGCCGCTCCGCCGCCTGTTCAAGGATGAGGTCCGTCGCGTCGGCGCGGAGCTCGGGATCCCCGAGGACATCCTCTGGCGTCACCCCTTCCCCGGCCCCGGCCTCGCGGTCCGCGTCATCGGCGCGCTCACCAAGGAGCGCCTGGACATCCTCCGGCGCGCCGACGCGATCTTCCTCGAGGAGCTGCGCGCCGCCGACCTCTACAAGTCCATCGCCCAGGCGTTCGCCGTGCTCACACCGGTGCAGAGCGTCGGCGTGATGGGCGACTACCGCACGTACGGCTTCCTCGTCGCGCTCCGCGCGGTGACGACCGAGGATTTCATGACCGCGGACTGGGCGCGCATCCCGTACGACGTGCTCGCCCGCATCTCCGCGCGCATCGTGAACGAGGTGAGCGCCGTGAACCGCGTCGTGTACGACATCTCGTCGAAGCCTCCCGCCACGATCGAATGGGAGTAGCCGGCTAGTGCGGTGGTTCAATGACGCGGAGAAGATGCGGCGGACCATCGCCGCGCAGCGTGCGAACCGGAGCCCCGGACGCGCCGGCAGCGGTGCCGGGATCAACGCGCTCGTCCTGGGCGGCGGCGGGCGCGAGTACGCGATCGCGTGGCGCCTTGCGCGGTGCGAGAGCGTGAACTCGATCGATGCCATTCCCGGCAACGCCGCGTTAGGCCTCTTCACCCGAACGCTCGATATGCCGATCGACGGGAGCGGGCGGCTCGAGCAGCACATCGCCGCCTCGTCGATCGACCTCGTCATCGTCGGGCCCGACGACCTCGTCGCCTCGGGCATCGGGAACGTCCTGCGGCGCACCGGCGTCACGGTGGTGTGCCCGTCGCGCGAGGCCGCGCAGCTCGAGTGGAGCAAATCGTTCGCGAAGGACGCGCTGCGCGAGGCCGGCGTGCCGACCGCGTCGTTCCGCATCTTCCCGGACGCGAAGGCGGCGCGCGACGGCCTGGTCGATGGCCCCGTCGTCGTGAAGGCGGACGGCCTCGCGGCCGGGAAGGGCGTCGTCGTCGCAAAGGATCGTGCCGAGGCCGAGGCCGCCCTCGAGCGGAACGCCGTGAGCTCGGGGCGCGTCCTGCTGGAAGAGCTGCTCGTCGGCGAGGAGGCGTCGCTGCACGCGCTCGTCGACGGCGAGACCGTCGTAGCGCTCCCGCCGTCCCGCGATCACAAACGTGTGGGCGACGGCGACACCGGACCGAACACCGGCGGGATGGGCGCGTGCTCGCCGACCCGCGTCCTGCCGGATGCGGAGGCGCAGCCGCTCGCCGATCGGCTCATCGCGCCGGTCGCGAAGCTGCTCGTCCAGCGCGGCACGCCGTATCGCGGGGTGCTCTACGCGGGGCTCATCAAGACCGCGGACGGCTGGAAGGTCATCGAGTTCAACGCGCGATTCGGCGATCCGGAGGCGCAGGTCATCCTGCCGCGCATCGGCGGGGACTTCGCGAAGCTCATGCAGGCCCTCGGCGATGGACGGCTCGCGGCGTGGGTCCACACGCATCCGGTGCGGTTCAGCCAGCGGGCGTACGTGGACGTCGCGCTCTGTGCGGAGGGATATCCCGGTCAGCCCCGCATGGGCGATCCGATCACGATCGGCGATCTGCCCGACGACGTGTGGACGTTCCACGCCGGCACTCGCCGGTCCGCGGATGGCGGGTTCGTCACCGCCGGCGGCCGCGTGGTGCACGTGGTCGCGCAGGGCGACACGCCCGCCCACGCGCGCGATCGCGCGTACGCCGGCGCGGAACGGGTCACCTGGCGAGGCAGGTTCTATCGTTCGGACATCGCCGCGTCGGAGGGTCGGGTGGAGATCACGGCGTGAGCGCGCAGGTGGCCATCGTCATGGGCAGCTCGAGCGACGCGGCGATCATGGCCGTCGCGGAAGAGACGCTCAAGGGTCTCGGCATCGAGCACGAGACGCGCGTGCTCTCCGCGCATCGCACGCCCGACGAGGTCCGCGATTGGGCCAAGGGCCTCGCGGCGCGTGGGGTGAAGGTCGTCATCGCGGCCGCCGGCGGCGCGGCGCACCTCGCGGGCGCGGTCGCGGCCCATCAGACGTTGCCGGTCATCGGCGTGCCGCTCGCCTCGCCGAACGCGATCGCCGGCGGGCTCGACGCGCTCCTGTCGACCGTGCAGATGCCGCGCGGCGTGCCGGTCGCGACGGTCGCGGTCGGTGAGGCCGGTGCCGCGAACGCGGCGATCCTCGCGGCCGAGATCCTCGCCCTCTCGGACCCGGCGTTGGCGTCGCGGATCAACACGCTGCGGCAATCGATGGCCGCGCGGATCCTCGCGCCATGACCCTCTCGTCGCGGTTCGATGCGATCTCGCCGCTCGATTCGCGCTTCTACGGCGGCGACCCGCAGCTCTACGCGGCGCTGCACCCGTACCTCTCGGAGGAGGGCCGGGTCCGCTCCCAGGCCAGGGCCGAGGCCGCGCTCGCGCGCGCGCTCGCGGAGGAGGGGATCGCGCCGGAGGCCGCGGCCGAGGCGATCGCGGCGTCGGCCGAGCGCATCGGCGCGGCGGAGGTGTATGCCGAGGAGGCGCGCATCGGTCACGACGTGCGGGCGCTCGTCAATCTCATCCGCGCGAAGGTGCCCGAGGACGCGCGCCGGTTCGTGCACCTAGGCGCGACGTCGATGGACGTGGTCGACACCGCGAACGCGTGGCGGTACCGCGAGGCGGTCGACCGCGTCCTGCTGCCACGGCTCGGCCTCCTCGCGTCACGGCTCATCGCGCTCTCCGAGGGTGAGGCCGACACGGCGCAGGCCGGCCGCACGCACGGGCAGCACGCGGTCCCGATCACATTCGGCTTCGCCGTCGCGGAGTACGTGAGCCGGCTCGGCAACCGGATCCTGTTCCTTCGGTGGGCGGCGCATGCGCTCCCGGGAAAGCTCTCCGGCGCGGTGGGCGCGTACAACGCGCCGTCGCTGCTGACGAAGGATCCACGCGCGCTCGAGCGCCGCTACCTCGCGCACCTCGGCCTCGTGCCGGCGAGCCATTCGACCCAGATCGTCGAGCCCGAGGCGTGGAGCGATCTCGCCCACGCGTGCGTCACGGCGCTCGGCGTCATGGCGAATCTCGCCGACGACATGCGTCACCTCCAGCGCACCGAGATCTCCGAGATCGCCGAGGGATTCCGCGCGGAGCAGGTTGGCAGCTCGACGATGCCCCAGAAGCGCAACCCGGTGTCGTTCGAGAACGTGAAGAGCATCTGGAAGGCGTTCATGCCGCGGGTCATCACGACGTACCTCGATCAGATCAGCGAGCACCAGCGCGACCTGACGAACTCCGCGTCGCAGCGCTTCTCGGGCGAGCTGCTCGCCGCGACGGCCTACGCCGCGACGCGGCTCGGCGCCTCGATCGACGGCATCCGCATCGACCGTGATCGGATGAGAGCGAACGTCGGGCTGTCGAAGGGCGGGATCATCGCCGAGGCGCTGTACGTCCTCCTCGCGAAGCATGGCCATCACGACGCGCACGAGGCCGTCCGCCGGCTCACGCTCGAGGCGGATCGCAGCGGCAAGGGGATGCTCGAGCTCGCGGCGCTCGATCCCGAGCTCCGGCCCGTGCTCGGTGCGCTCACGCCGGACGAGCGGCGCGTCCTCGACCAGCCCGAGGAGTACCGCGGGCTCGCCGCGGACGTGGCCCGCGATGTCGCGACGACGTGGCGCGCGAGGCTCGCGGGGTTGCTGCCCGAATGACGCTCGCGGCCAGCGCGATCCCCGGGGCGACGCTCTTCCGTCACGGGAAGGTCCGCGAGGTGTACGAAGCCGGCCCGGATCAGCTCGTCATGGTCGCGAGCGACCGCCTCTCGGCGTTCGACGTCGTCCTCCCGACGCCGATCCCCGACAAGGGCCGGGTGCTCACCCAGCTCTCGAACTTCTGGTTCGGCCGGACCGCGAAGATCGTCGCGAACCATCTGCTCGAGACGGACCTCGCTCGCTTCCCAGCGCCATTCGCGAAACACCGCGAGCTCGACGGGCGTGCGGTGCTCGTGAAGCGGGCCGAGCGCGTCGACTACGAGTGCGTCGCGCGCGGCTACCTCGCCGGGTCCGGCTGGGCCGAGTACCGCAAGTCCGGCACCGTCGCGGGTGAGCGGCTGCCACCCGGCCTGCAGGAATCCGCACGGCTCGACGAACCGATCTTCACCCCGGCCACGAAAGCCATGGCAGGTCACGACGAGAACATCTCTCGCGCGCAGCTCGCGGCCGCACTTGGTCGCGACCTCGCGAAGCAGCTCGAGGAGGTCACGCTCGCGCTGTTCCGGCACGCGCACGCGTACGCCCTCGGCCAGGGGCTCATCCTCGCGGACACGAAGTTCGAGTTCGGCCTGCTCGACGGCACGCTTGTTCTCATCGACGAGGCGCTCACGCCCGACTCGTCGCGCTACTGGGACGCCGCGACCTACCGGCCGGGCAGCGCGCCGCCGTCGTACGACAAGCAGTTCGTGCGCGACTTCCTCAACGCGCAAGGCTGGGATCACGAGCCGCCCGGGCCGAAGCTCCCGGACGAGGTCGTGCGCGGGACCGCCGATCGCTACGGCGAGTGCTACCGCAAGCTCACCGGGAAAGACCTGTCGTGACCGGGTACGTCGCGACGATCCGCGTCCGGCCGAAGGCGGAGATCCGCGATCCGCAGGGGGAGGCCGTCGCGGGCGCGCTCCGGTCCCTCGGTGTCGACGTCGCCGACGTGCGCACCGGCAAGGAGATCGTGGTGCGGTTCTCGGCCGAGGGCTTGCCCGACGCGAGCGCGAAGGCGCAGCAGATGGGCGACCAGCTGCTCGCGAACCCGGTGATCGAGGAGTTCGCGGTCGAGGTGACGGCCGAATGACCGTCACGCTGCACTGCGGCGATCTCGCGTACGAGTGGGTCGAGGCCTGGGGTCCAGCCGCGGAACCGACGGCGTGGCCGCATCGTGGCATCGTGGCCATCGCGTCGGGTGACCTTGTGATGTACGAGGCCGGACAGCCGCGTTTCCAGGTGATCGCTCCGGACGGCGCCCTGCGCCGTACCGTCTCCACGGTCGTCGCAGAGGCGCATGGCATCACGTATGTCCGATCCGATGGCGACGAGCGACTTTGGCTCGCCGATGCCGCGAATCAGCTGCGTCCCGACGTCGATCGCCGATACACGTTCCCGAAGACGTGGGACACCGCCGCGGTCGTCGCGATCACTCTGGACGGCAGGACGGTGCAGCGGATCGAGCGGCCGGATCACCCGGCGTACCGGGAAGGCGATCCCGAGAAGGCATACCGGCCCACGGCCGTGGCCATCGTTCCGAACAGCGGCGACGTGTGGGTCGCCGATGGCTACGGGCAAAGCCTCGTGCATCGCTTCTCGGCCGCTGGCCTGTACCTGGGCACGCTCGACGGGACCGAGGGCGCGGGGCGCTTCGAGACGCCGCACTTCGTGTACGCAGACACGCGTCGCGGTGCGGCGGAGCTGTACGTGTGCGATCGCGGCAACGCCCGCATCCAGGTCTACGGGACCGACGGACACTTCAATCGGCTCATCGATACCGGCGCGCTCGTCGCGCCGACGTGGATCGCCCGCGACGGGGACCGACTCGTCCTGGTCGAGTTCAAGCCGCCGCAGCTCACGATCCTCGATGGGAACGACCGCGTGCTCGGACATCTCGGCCTCGACGAGACCGCGCCGTCGCGCGTGGGGTGGCCGAACGACACGGATGCCGATGGCCGCCGCGTTCGCACGAACGCCCTCGCGCCCGGTCGCTTCAACAGCCCGCATGCCGTTGCGGTCGGTCAGGACGGCTCGCTGTACGTAACTGAATGGCTCATCGGAGGCCGCACGACCAAGCTCGCGCGGACAAGCTGATGCGGGTGGCGGTGCTGCGGTTCCCCGGAACATGGAGCGAGACCGACTTCGCGCACGCGCTCTCGCTCGTCGGCGCGGACGCCGACATCCTGTGGCACGCCGACGCCGACCTCCGCGGCTACGACGCGGCGGTCGTGCCCGGCGGATTCGCGTACGGCGACTACCTCCGTGCGGGCGCGATCGCCGCGATCTCGCCCGCGGCGGACGAGCTGCGCCGCGCGGACCGGGAGGGCATGCCGATCCTCGGATCGTGCAACGGATTCCAGATCCTCTGCGAGATCGGGCTCCTGCCCGGCGCGCTCGTGCGCAACCGGCACGGCGAGTTCCGCTGCGACTGGGTGCACCTGCGGATCGAGAGCGACCGCACGCCGTTCACCGGCGGCCTGCGCGGCGCGGTCGTGCGGATGCCGATCGCGCACGGCGAGGGTTGCTGGGTCGCGGACGACCTCACGCTCGCGCGGATCGAGGCGAACGGGCAGGTGGTGTTCCGCTACACGGACGCCCGCGGCGCGGCGACGCCCGATGGCAACCCGAACGGAAGTACCGCCAACATCGCCGGTCTGGCGAACGAGAATGGGAATGTGGTCGGACTCATGCCGCACCCCGAGCGCTGCAGCGAGGAATTGCTGGGCGGGACCGATGGCCGCCGCGTGCTGGAGGCATTGACCGCCTCCCGACACACCGGCATGGTCTCTGGGTCGGTTCAATAGTCGGATGGACCTTTTCGAGAAGCAGGCCCAGCTCACGCAGCTTTTCCAGACCTCGCCGGTCGACGTCGCGTACGCGAGCGGATCGGCCTCGGCGCGCAAGCTCGCGGGCAGCTTCAACGATCTCGACGTCGGCCTCCTGCTGCTGGACAAGATCAAGACCACCGAGTACTTCGACTACCAGGTCTACTTCGTAAGCGAGCTTTCGAAGGCCCTCGAGACGTCCGATCTGGACGTGGTCATCCTGAACAACGCATCGCTCCTCCAGCGCGCGCAGGTCATCAACACGTGGTCGCTCCTGTTCCAGCGCGACCAGCGCCGCCGGGTCCAATTCGCGGCGCGCACGACGATGGAGTACCTCGAGTTCAAGAAGTACGACGAGCTCCAGTCGAAGGCCCTCGCCGAGCGCGTGCGCGGAGAACGGTTCGCGGTCGACGAGGAGTACGTTCGCACGCGGCTCGTCCGGCTGCGCGAGTACCTCGGGCTCCTGCAGGATCTGAAAGGCGTCGATCGCGTGAAATTCAAGGGCGACCCGAAGCTCTACGGCCTCGCGCAGTGGTACCTGCAGCAGGCGGTGGAGCTCACCTTCGGTACGGGCGCGTATCTCATCGCGGCGCTCGCGCTGCCGCAGCCGGAGGCGTACCACGACATCCTCGATGCGATCGCCGCGCACGGGATCATCGACCGCCAGCTGGCGTATCGTTTGGAGCACCTCGCGAACTTGCGCAACCTGCTCGCGTACGACCGGGAGCAGACGGACATCGATGAGGTGTACGGGCACATGCAGACGCGGCTTGACGATCTCGCCGCCTTCGCCGATCAGATCGACGTCTTCCTTGGAGACGGCACGGTCTCATGAGCGTCACCCCGATGATCTCGGGGACGACGACGGCGCAGCCTAAGTTCCGGCTCCCGCGCGAGGCCGGACTCACCGAGAGCGAAGCGGAGCGGATCCGCTTCCTTCTCGACCGCGAGCCCAACGCGCTCGAGTGGGGCATGTTCGGCGCGATGTGGAGCGAGCACTGCGCGTACAAGCACAGCAAGACGCTGCTCCGCACGCTGCCGACCACCGGCGCGCGCGTCGCGCTCGGCCCGGGCGAGAACGCGGGCGCCGTCGACCTCGGCGACGGATTGCTCTGCGTGTTCAAGGTCGAGAGCCACAACCATCCGTCGGCCGTCGAGCCGTACCAGGGCGCCGCCACCGGCGTCGGCGGGATCCTCCGTGACATCTTCGCGATGGGCGCGCGCCCGATCGCGGTGCTCAACGGCCTGTTCTTCGGCCCGCCCGAGCGGGAGGCGACGCGCCGGCTGGTCCGCGGGGTCGTCGGCGGCATCTCCTTCTATGGCAACTGCGTCGGCATCCCCGACGTGGGCGGGCACGTGACCTTCGCGCCGGGCTACGCCGACAACCCGCTCGTGAACGCGATGTGCGTCGGATTGGTGGAGCGGGCGGATCTGCGGTCGGCCGCGACGGCGAAGCCGGGCAGCGCCGTGTACCTCGTCGGCTCCGATACCGGACGCGACGGGATCGCCGGCGCGTCGCTCCTCGCGAGCTTCGAGCTGGGATCCGCAGATGCCGCGAAACGGCCGTCGGTCCAGGTCGGCAACCCGTTCCTCGAGAAGCTGCTGCTCGAAGCGACGCTCGAGCTTGTCGCGCTGGACGCGGTCGAGGCGATCCAGGATCTCGGCGCGGCCGGACTCACCTGCGCGTCGAGCGAGGTGGCCGCGAAGAGCAACGTCGGAATGCGCATCGACGTCGACTCGGTGCCGCGCCGCGCGACCGGGATGATCCCGTATGAGGTGATGCTGAGCGAATCGCAGGAGCGGATGCTCGTCATCGCCCGCCCGGGACGGGAGGCCGACATCGAGCGGGTGTTCGCGCGCTGGGAGCTCCACGGTGTCCGGATCGGCGAGGTCATCGCCGACGAGCGCCTCGAGATCCGGAGCGACGGTGAGATCGTCGCGTCGCTGCCACCCAAGGCGCTCGCCGACGACGCGCCCGAGTACGACGTGCGCGAGTGGAGCGCAGCGCCCGCAGAAGCGCCACAGATGGACACGCCACGCGTGGACGAGCCCGTGCAGAAAATAGGCCTCGAGCTGCTCGAGCTCCTTGGCTCGCCCGACGTCGCGTCGCGCGCGATCCTCTATCGAACGTATGACCAGATGGTCGGCACCGACACCGTCGTCGGCCCGGGTGCCGATGCCGCGGTCATGCGGATCAAGGGCCGCCTCGATGGCATCGCGATCGCGCTCGACGCGCAGCCTCACGTCGCGGCACTCGACCCCTTCACCGGCGCGGCGGCCGCGGTCGCGGAGGCGACGAGAAACCTCGTGTGCGTGGGGGCCGAGCCGCTCGCGATCACCGACTGCCTCAACCTCGGCAACCCCGAGCGGCCCGAGGGCGCATGGCAGCTCGAGCGCACGATCGCCGGCATCAGCGCGGCGTGCGACGCACTGGAGATCCCCGTCGTCTCGGGGAACGTGTCCCTCTACAACGCGACGCACGGCCGCGACATCTGGCCGACCGCGACCATCGGCGCCGTCGGCCGGATCGCCGACGTGACGAAGCACATCCCGGCTCGCACCGGCGAGCCCGGCGACCTCGTGCTGCTCGCGGGCAGCGCGCAGGTTTCGCTCGCGGCGTCCACGTATGCCGGCCTACGCGGCCACAGCGACGGCACCGTGCGGATCGATCTGGCACTCGAGGCCCGGCTGCAGCGGTTCGTCCGCGCCGCGCACGCCCGCGGCGCGATCCGCGCGGCCCACGACCGCGCGGAGGGCGGCCTCGGCGTCGCGCTCGCCGAGCTCGCGATCCGCGACGGCATCGGGATGAAGGTGACGCTGCCCGCGGTCCGCGGCATCGACAAGCGCGTGATGCTGTTCGGCGAAGGCCCCTCCGGCATCGTGCTGGTGATCCGGACCGCGGACGAGCTGCTCGTGCGCGCGATCGCGACCGAGCACGACGTCCCGCTCTGGACCCTCGGCGCCATCGGCGGCGACATCCTCGAGATCGCCCCGGTGCTCGGCACGCCGGTCGCATCACTCGTGCGCGCGCACCGCGACGGGCTCGGCCACGCCTTGGGCAGGGCGTCTTAGATGTGCGGCGTGTGCGGCATCTGGTCCCCGTCCACGGCCGACCCGAGCGAGGCCGCGCGGCTCATGTTCTTCGCGCTCTACGCGCTTCAGCACCGTGGCCAGGAGTCCGCGGGCATCGCGGCCACCGATGGGCGTGACCTGCGCCTCGTCCGGCGGATGGGCCTGGTCGGCCAGGTCTTCGCGGAACCGGATCTCGCCGCGCTGAGCGGCCGTGCGGCGATCGGCCACACCCGCTACTCGACGACCGGCTCGTCGCGGATCGAGAACGCGCAGCCGATGGTCGTGCGCGACGAGACGCTGGGGGAGCTCGCGCTCGGGCACAACGGGAATTGCATCAACGCCCGCGACGTGCGCGACGGGCTCATCGCCCGGGGGACGCAGTTCGAGACATCGAGCGACACCGAGGTGGTCGCCCAGGCGATCGCATCCGCCGACGGCGGGAGCTGGGACCAGCGGATCGTCGCGGCCCTGCCGACGCTGGCCGGCGCGTGGTCGCTCACGCTGCTCACGCCGATGGCGCTCTACGCGATCCGCGATCCGCTCGGCGTGCGGCCGCTCTGCCTCGGCCGCAAGGGCGACGCGTGGATCGTCGCGAGCGAGAACTCCGCGCTCGAGACCATCGGCGCCGAGACGATCCGCGACGTGCGGCCGGGCGAGGTCGTCCGCATCGACGACCGCGGGCCGGTCACCATCGCCGACCTCGCCGCCGGCCGGACGGGCCTCTGCGTGTTCGAGCACGTGTACCTCGCGTCCGCGTCGAGTGACATCGGCGGACGGTCGGTGTACGCGACGCGCGAGCGCATGGGCGAGATATTGGCCGACGAGCATCCGGCCGATGCCGACGTGGTCATCCCCGTGCCCGACAGCGCCATCCCCGCGGCGGTCGGCTACGCCCGGAGGAGCGGGATCCCGTTCCGCGAGGGGCTGATCAAGAACCGTTACATCGGGCGCACGTTCATCCAGCCGACGCAGGAGCTCCGCCGCCACAGCGTCGCGCTCAAGTACAACGCGCTCCGGGACGTGCTCGAGGGCAAGCGCGTGGTCGTGGTGGACGACTCGATCGTGCGCGGATCGACGAGCGGCCCGATCGTGCAGCTCCTGAAGCGGCACGGCGCGCGCGAGGTCCACCTGCGGGTCTGCTCGCCGCCGCTCAAGCACCAGTGCTTCTTCGGCGTCGACATGGCTCGCCGCGACGAGCTCATCGCGTCCCGCATGGACATCGACGGCATCCGCGCGCTCGTGGGCGCGGACAGTCTCGGCTACCTGTCGGTCGAAGGCATGGTCCGTGCGACCGGGGCGACCGCCGGCGACCTCTGCACGGCGTGCTTCACCGGCGACTACCTCCTCCCCGTGCAGCTCGAGCTGACGAAGGACGTGCTCGAGGCCGTACGTTCGTGAAGTACCAGGACACGGGCGTCGACATCTCGCGCGCCGAGGACGCGCTCGCCCGGATCCGCGACCGCCTCCGCGCGACGAAGCGGCCCGAGGTCCTCGGCGATATCGGCGCGTTCGGCGGCCTCTTCCGCCTGACCGGCACCGACACGGTGCTCGTCGCTACCACCGACGGGGTCGGGACGAAGCTCGAGCTCGCGCGGCTGCTCGATCGCCACGAAGGCGTCGGGACAGACCTGGTGCACCACTGCGTGAACGACGCGCTGGCGATGGGCGCCGAGCCGCTGTTCTTCCTCGATTACTTCTCGACCAGCGCGCTCGATCCCGAGATCTTCTCGCGGGTCGTCGGCGCGATGGCCGACGCGTGCCGCGCGCACGGTTGCGCCCTGCTGGGCGGCGAGACCGCAGAGATGCCCGGGATGTACGCGCCCGGCGCGTACGACCTCGCCGGTTTCCTCGTCGGCGGCGTCGCGCGCGACCGGATCCTCGATCCCGCGTCGGTGCGTGAGGGCGACGTGCTCATCGGCCTGCCGTCGAACGGGCTGCACACGAACGGCTACTCGCTCGCCCGCGCGATCGTCTCGAAGCGCGTGCGGATCGAGGAGCGCGACGACCGCGCCGTGCTCGACGCGCCACGGCCAGAGCTCCGCGGCGGCACGTTCGGCGACGCGTTGCTCGCGACGCACCGCTGCTATCTCGACGAGGTGCGCGCCCTCCGCGCCGCCGCGACGGTCCGCTCGATCGCGCATCTCACCGGCGGTGGCTGGGAGGGCAACCTTCCGCGCGCGCTCCCCGCGGAGCTCGGCGCGGTCGTCGACCGCGACAGCTGGATCGTCCCGCCGCTCTTCCGGATGCTCACAGAGTGGGGCCAGGTCGCCGACGGCGAGGCGTTCGATACCTGGAACATGGGCATCGGCCTCGTTGTCGTCATCGCGGCCGGTGACGAGCGCGCCGCACTCCATGCGTTGCCGGATGCGATCCGCATCGGCTCGGTCGAGCGCGCGCGGCCGGACGCGCCGCGGGTCCGCTGGGCGAGGACCCGGTGACCCTCCGCGTCGGGGTCTGCGTGAGCGGGCGCGGGACGAATCTCCAGGCGATCCTCGACGCGTGTCGCGACGGCCGGCTCGACGCGCGCGTCGTGTACGTGGGATCGAGCCGCAAAAACGCGCCGGCGCTCGAACGCGCGAAAGCGGCCGGCGTCCCGGCCGAGGCATTCCCGCCCGCGGCGAACGGCGGCCGCGACGCGGCGCAGCAGCTCATGGCGCGGCGGCTCGTCGCCGCGGATGTCGAGCTCGTCGTGCTCGCGGGCTACGACCGGATCCTCGGCGATGCGTTCTGGGACGTGCTCGGCGACGTGCCGGTCATCAACATCCACCCGTCGCTGCTCCCCGCGTTCGGCGGGCTCAATCGCCTCGCGGTCCACGAGGCGGTGCTCGCGGCGGGCGTTGCGGACACCGGCTGCACGGTGCACCGCGCGCATCGCGGGATGCTCGACGAGGGCGAGGCCATCGTCCAGCGCCGCGTGCAGGTGCTGCGAGGTGACGACCCCGAGTCGCTCGAGGCGCGCGTGCTCACGGAAGAGCACGTCGCGATCGTCGAGGCCGTCGGGCTCTTCGCGAGGTCTGCCGCGCGCGTCTAGCGCTACCAAAATCGGTCATCCGTCGTCTGACATTGCCTGAAAGTAAATGTTAGTAATAGGCCATCTGCTAACATTTGGCAGATGAACGCGCAAGACTTCTCACCTTCCCAGCGCACCCACCTAAAGCGGACTTTGGACGGTCAGATCGCCTATTTCCCTCCACGAACGCCGCGCGCCATCCCCCTCGATGCAAATGACGTCGCGCTCCTATCTCGGGCGGATCGAGCCCTCGGCGAGCTATCGGGGGTAGGCAAGCGAC
>DATCOR010000308.1:0-31841 GCA_036564585.1 Candidatus Limnocylindria bacterium
GCGCCCGTGACGGTGCCGCCCTCGGTGACGCCGAAGATAGGCAGCAGCCACAACGAGATGAAGCCGCCGAGCGTGAACACGTCACCGTGGGCGAAGTTGATGAGCTCGACGATGCCGTAGACCATCGTGTACCCGAGCGCGATCAGGGCGAAGATCGATCCGTTCGCGAGCCCGTACACGAGGATCTGGATGAAGAACGCCGGGCCGAGGGCCACCACCTTGGTCGCGAGGATGAGCAGCGCGATCGCGATGAGGACCAGTAGCGTTCCGTTGAGGAGTCGGCCGCGGGTCCCCGCCAGGAGCCGCCTGCGCGCGTTCGCGACGCTCGAGACCACTACGCCTTCCTCCGCTCCGCGAGCGCTAGGCGGGGAACGCTAAGCGAAAGAGAGGGAGGGGGCGTTGCCGCCCCCTCCCTCGATCGTCGTCGCTACTGGCCGACGCTGAACTGACTCTGGAAGACCCAAGCGGACGGTGTGCCCTTGGATGCCCAGAAGGCCATGGTCGCGGACTTCGGGTCACCGTTGGCGTCGAACGCGTAGGTGCCGACGGTCCCGGCCAGGCCGCTGGTGGACTGGACGGCGTCGATCACCTGCTGACGGGTCGGCGCCTTGCCGCCCGCTGCGTCGATCGCGCGCTTGACCGCGTCGAGGAGGATGAACGCGCAGTCGTAGGCCGGGAAGGTGTACGCACCGAGGTCGGAGGCCTTGGGGTATGCCTGCTTGAAGGCCGCGACCGTTGCCGCTGCAGCCGGGTTCTGCGAAGCATCGCCGGCCGCGTTCGTGAAGAACATGTTCGCGGTGTTGCTGCCGGAGTCCTTGAGGCACTGGTCGTCGCCGATGCCGTCTGGACCGGTGAACGGGACGTCGAGGATGCCGGTCATCTGGCTGCGCACGATGCAGGCCTTGGTGGCCGAGGTGGCGCCGGCGTAGATCACCTGCGCGCCGGCCGCCTTGGCGGCGTTGATGAACGGCTTGAAGTCGTTCGTGGTCTTCCAGTCGAAGTCGGATCGGTTCGTGAGCGTGCCGCCAGTGGCGGTGAGGCGCTTCACGAAGTTGTCCGCCACGCCCTTGCCGAAGGTCTCGTTGTCCGAGAACACGGCGACCTTGGTGAGCTTGAGTGTCTTGAGGATGTAGTCCGCCATCGCCGGGCCCTGGACGGTGTCCGGAGCCGCGATGCGGAAGTAGTTGTTCTTCCCGGAGGGACGGAGTGCAGCCGGCTGCGGGCTGCAGTACGGGAACGTCTGGGTGAGGCACTCGGCCGTGTTCGAGGGGCTCATCATCGCGAGCGGCCCCCCGTTCGCGATCGGGATCTCAGCCTGGGCGACGTTCGAGTTGAACGGCCCGACCATCGCGACGGTCTTCGGGTCCGAGAGCATCTGCTGGACGTTCTGCGCGCCCTTCTGCGGGTCGTGCACGCCGTTGACGGTGTCGTCGTACGGCTTGAACGTGATCTTGATGCCCTTGTAGCTCGTGGTCTGCGACAGTGCGAACGCCACGCCGTTCTGGGTCGGCAGGCCGCTCGAGGCGTCTGCTCCAGAGGTCGGCAGGTCGCTCGCGATGATGACCTCGCCGGTCGTTGCCGCCGCGGTGGTGGCCGCCGCACCTGAGCCCGAGGCACCCGGTGTGGATGTCGTGCCCGACGTGCCGCCGCCGCCACAGGCTGCCGCAACGAGTGCGATCGCCGTCAGGACGGAAGCCATGGAAAGCCAGCGCTTCTGCATAGGTCCTCCCTCGCCATTTGGGTGCGCCGAAGCCCGGCCTCCCCATCCGTGGGCCCGTTGGGCCCGTGACGGGTCAGCCTACGAGCACCCCCTAGGCTCGTCAACGAAATGACGGTGCGGCTCCTGCGGGCGGCGGACCTTGCGATGGCGTGCCCCATGGTCGACGCGATCGACGCGGTGGCCGACGGTTTCACAGCCCTTTCCGCCGGTCAAGCCACCGTCCCGGTGCGCCTCTCCGTGCCGATCCGGCACGACGGCACCGTACTCACGATGCCCGCCGCGCTGGCCGGCGCGTCCTCTTATTCGGTCAAGGTGGTGAGCGTCGCGCCCCGGAACGGGCTGGCGGGCCGGCCGGTCGTGATGGGCACCGTGCTCCTTGGCGACTCCGCGACCGGCGAGCTGCTTGCGCTCATCGACGGGACCGCGCTGACGGCCCTCCGTACCGGCGCCGCCGGAGGCGTTGCCGCGCGGGAGCTCAGCCGGCCGAGCGCGACCCGGGTGGGGCTCTTCGGCGCAGGCGCCCAGGCCCGCGCGCAGCTGATCGCACTGGCCTGCGTCCGGGCGATCACGGATGTCCGCGTGGTCGTGCGCGACCCGGCACACGCCGCGGCGTTGCGCCAGTGGGCCGCCGGCCAGCCTGGGCTCGGGGCTATCGCGCTCCATGCGGCCGCTCCGAAGGATGCTGTCGCCGACGCGGACATCGTGATCACGGCGACGACGAGTGCCACCCCGGTCTTCCAGGGCGGCTGGCTCCGCGCGGGAGCGCATGTCACCGCGGTCGGCTCGTTCACCCCGCAGATGCGCGAGCTCGACGAGGAGACGCTGCGCGGCGCCCGGCTCGTGGTCGATCAGCGCGCGGCCGCGCTCGCCGAGGCGGGTGAGCTGCAGGGCCGCGGCGACGGCGACGTCGTCGAGCTCGGGGAGATCCTGTCCGGACGCATGCCCGGCCGCACCGACGACGCGCAACGCACCGTGTTCAAGAGCGTCGGGAACGCGATCCAGGATCTTGTCGTCGCCGCGCGGGCCTACGAGCGCGCGCGAGCGCAGGGCATCGGCGAGGAGCTCGCGTTCCCATGAAGAAGGCCGGGCCGATGAAGAAAGCCGGCCCGAGGAAGAAGGCCGCGCCAAAGAAGAAGGCGGTGCCGAAGAAGCGCGCGGTGAAGAAGCCGTACGTTCCGAAGGTCACGCCCGCCCTGCGCGCCCGCGCGCGCACGATCCTCGCGCGGCTCGAGAAGACCTATCCCGATTGGGGCCCGACCCTCGAGTTCGCCGATCCGTTGCAGCTCCTCGTGGCGACGATCCTCGCCGCGCAGGCCCAGGACGAGCGGATCAACCAGGTCACCCGTACGGTCGTCTTCCCCAAGTACCGGTCCGCCGCCGACTACGTCGCGGTCAAGGTCGCCGTCCTCGAGCGCGACCTCAAGCCGACCGGCTTCTTCCGCCAGAAGACGAAAGCGGTCAAAGGAGCGGCGCTCGGCATCGTCGAGCGCTTCGGCGGAGAGGTGCCCCGCGACATGGAGGGCCTCACCTCCCTCCGCGGGGTCGGCCGGAAGACCGCTTCGATCGTCCTTGCGAACGCCTTCGGGGTGCCGGCGATCGCCGTGGACCGCCACGTCGCCCGGGTCGCCGCCCGGCTGGGCTTCAGCCGCCAGACCAAGCCGGACGAGATCGAGCAGGACCTTCGGGCGGTCTTCCGGGAGCCAGATTGGGTCAAGGCGACCTGGAATTTGATCCTTCATGGACGCCGGATCTGCAACCCGACCCCCAAATGCCCGGAGTGCGCGGTCATCGATCTCTGTCCCTATCCGAGGAAGACGAAGCCGCAGAGGTCCGCGTCGAGAGCCATCCGCCGACCGAGCTGAATGACAGGATGAGCACGTCGCTGATGACGATGCTCAGCGTGTCGGCGAGCACGTTCGTCACGCTGGCGTTCCCTGCGCTCGCGGCGATCGAGGCCGTGACGATGGCGAGCATGCCGACGATCGCGCCGTGGTACAGGCCGTCGCGCCCGGCCATCCGTCCCGCGACGTAGCCACCGACTGCTGTGCCTGCGAGGCCTCCGATGGCCGGAAAACCGAGGAAAATCGCGAGAATCGCGACCACTATTGAGAGCGCCAGGCCGGCGGCCACGGCGCGCGCGTCGAGCTCCGGCATCGATCGTCGGGCCATCGGCGACAGCGTAGGTCGGGCAAAAAGAAACCGATCCGCCCAGGCCTAGAGCGGATCGGCGAGATCGCGAAAGGTGTCGGATCGTGAGTACGAAAGAGCGACGACCTTCGTCGTCGCTACACGTCAAAGAGCTACTTCTTCTTCGAGGACTTCTTCTTGGCCGTCTTCTTGGCGGCCTTCTTCTTCGCTGGCATTGGAGATCACCCCCTTCTGGCCACGGATTGTTTGTTATCTAGACACACACACCCGAGTGATGTCAATAGCTAGAGCGGTGTGTCGCTCTCCATCCGCAGTCGGGCGACGATGCGCGTTCGGAGCTCCGTCGGCGCCACGTCCTCTTGGCAGCAGTCGCGGACGCGGGCGAGGAAGCGCTGTTCGAGGACGAAGCTGTCCTCGCACCCACCGCAATCGTCGAGGTGCGCGCGGACCTCGGTGACCTCGGCCGGGGCGAGCTCCCGGTCGAGGTACGTGTACAGGCGCTCGAGGCAATCGGCGCAGTCCATCGGCTCCCCTAGTCCGCCGGCCTCGGCATCGCGCGAGCGGCGACGATGCCACGGTCCCGCGCGAGGTCGTAGAGGCGCTTCTGGAGGAACTTCCGCCCGCGATGCAGCCGGCTCATGACGGTCCCGATCGGGATGTCGAGCACCTCGGCGATCTCCTTATAGGAGAACCCTTCGACGTCGAGCAGGAGCGTGGTCCGAAACTTCTCGGGCAGTGCCTCGAGCGCGTCCTTCACTTCGCTGGAGAGGGTGTTATCGATGAGCTCGGCCTCGGGGTCGGGCGACGCCGATCCGGGGCTCACGTCCCGCATGTGCCGGTACAGGATCGACTCCTCGACGTCGTCGAGCTCCGTCGTGTCCGGCCGGGCGGCCTTGCGGCGGTACTGGTTGATGAAGGTATTCGTGAGGATCCGGAACAGCCAGGCCTTCAAATTGGTGCCCAGCGTGAATTGGTGGCGGAAGCGGAACGCCCGGATGTAGGTCTCCTGCACGAGGTCCTCGGCCTCCGCCTCCGAGCGCGTCATCCGGAGGGCCGTTCGATACAGCGCATCGAGGAACGCGAGCGCTTCGGTCTCGAAGGGATCGGCGGCCATGTCCTCACTCTACGGGAACAATTCAGGGCTTTCGGCGCATTCCAGGACTAGCATCCCGCGGTCATGAGCGACGTGGATGTCGAGCGCAGCGAGAGGCTCCGAAGCGTCGATCTGACCTCCGGTCTCGATCGGGTGGCGCTGGCCCGCCTGGCCGCGTACATGGATCCGGTCTCCGTGCCGGCGGGCGAGGCGATCATCACCGAAGGCGAGACCGGCGACGCGCTCTACATCATCGTGCGCGGGACCTTCGCGGTGCTCGTCGATGGTGCACGCGTGAACACCGTCGGCCCGGGTCACTACGTCGGAGAGCTGGCGCTGCTGATCGACGAGCCGCGATCGGCGACGATCCGCGCGGACACCGACGGCGAGGTGCTTCGCCTCGAGCGTCAGCAGTTCATGGATCTGTTGGGACGCGACGCACCGGCCGCGCGAGCCGTCGCGACGACGCTCGCCCGCCGGCTGCGCCGGCGCGACGGCGCGCTGCCCGATGAGGCAGAGGCCACTCTCGCGGCGATCCCGGTGCGCGCTCCCCGGTCGGCGCGCGCGCCGATCACGAAGATCGTCGGTCTGGTCATCGCGATCGCGCTCGGCGCGGCAGCGTTCTCGCCGCTCGTCGATCTCGCGCAGTGGCGCTTCGCGTTGCTGCTGTTCGCGGCGGTCACGCTCTGGGTATCCGAGCCCGTGCCCAACGTGGTCGTCTCGCTCGGGCTGGTCGGCGCCCTGGCCCTGACCGGCATGGCCCCGTCCTACGCGGTGCTTCAGGGCTTCGCGACCCTCAACTGGGTATTCGTCCTGTCCGTGCTCGGCGTGGCGGCGGCGGTGGCCCGCTCCGGCCTGCTCCTGCGTCTCGGCCTCCTGCTCATCGAGCGGGTGCCCGCGCGCCCGGCCTGGCAGTCGGCGACGTTCCTCCTCACGGGCATCGTGCTGACGCCACTCCTTCCGCTCGCGATGGCCCGCGCGGCGATCACCGCGCCACTTGCGGAGGGCGTCTCCGACACGATGAAGCTCCCAGCGCGCGGCCCAGCGAGCGCCGCGCTCGGGCTCTCGGCGTGGATCGGCTCGGGACCGTTGATGTTCCTGTTCATGAACGGCTCGACGGCCTGCCTCGTGGCCTGGAGCCTCATGCCGATCAAGGACGAAGTCGAATTCACCTGGACCCAGTGGTTCCTGTCGGCGGCTCCGCTCGGGGCCATCATCGCCGTCGGTTCGTTCGTGGCGATGCGCGTCATGTTCCGCACGGGCCCTCGGCCGGCGCCGGCACGCGCGCCACTGCGGCTACAGCGGGCCATTCTCGGCCCGCCGTCGACCCGCGAGCTTTTGATCCTCGCGATCGTCGCCTCCATGCTCATCGGGTGGATTGTCGGCCCGCAGTTTCTGTGGCCGCCGGGTCTGGTCGCGCTCTTCGCGTTCATCGCGGTGATGATCGTCGCCGGCGTGTCGGATCTGAAGAACCTCGATTGGGAGTACCTCATCTTCTTCGGCGTGCTGCTGTCGATCGCGGAAGTCGCAAAAGGGCTGTCGCTGGACAAGATCGTGGGTAACAGCGCGGCCACATGGCTCACCCAGCTCGGACTCGGCGGCGCAGGGCTCGTCATCCTGGCCGGCGTGGTCACCATCCTCGTGAAGTCGCTGTTGGCCGCGGATCAGGCCGTCTTGCTGTTGTCGTTCGCGTTCATCCCCGTCGCGACGGCGGTGAACATCAGCCCCTGGCTGGTGGCGGTGGCCATCCTTGCGCTCGGACTCAGCTGGCACGTGCCGGCGCAGTCGCCGGAGTACCTAGTCGCGTACGGCGCGACCCACGGGCGCCTCTACTCGCACGCGCAAGGGCGCCGGATGGCCCTTGTCTATGAGGCGATCGCGCTCGCGGGTCTCGCGATCTGCCTTCCGTACTGGCACCTGCTCGGCTACCTCTAGCGCGTGCCGGTCACCCTCGCCGCGCGGCTCAGACAGATCGCTCGCCGCCTCCGCCGCGCGTACGGCGCGCCACCTGCGCCGCGCCGGCTGCCGCCGCTCGACGAGCTCGTGCTCACGATCCTGTCGCAGAACACGAACGACACGAACCGCGATCGCGCGTACGCGGACCTGCGGGCCACGCTCCCGGCGTGGGAGGACGTCGCCGACGCGCCGCTCCCGGTGATCGAGCGCGCTATCCGCAGTGGCGGGCTCGCGCCGACGAAGGCGCCGCGGATCCGCGCGGTCCTCCGCGCGCTGCGCGATCGCGGCATCGCGCTCGACGAGCGGGCGTTGCGCCGCATCCGGCACGACCGGCTGTTCGACCTCCTGGTGGCGCTTCCTGGTGTCGGCCCGAAGACCGCAGCGTGCGTCCTGCTGTTCTCGCTCGATCGCCCGTACTTCCCGGTCGACACGCACGTCCATCGTGTCGCGATCCGCCTCGGCCTCGTCGCGCCACGGTCGACGGCGGTGCAGACGCAGGCGCAGCTCCAGGCAGCGCTCGCACCCTCGGAGATGTACGAGGCCCACATGAATCTCATCCGGCACGGCCGCCACGTGTGCGTCGCGCTGCGACCGATCTGCTCGCAGTGCGTGCTGAACGACATCTGCCCGAGGGTCGGGGTCGTGCGCGCGCGCTGATCCGGCAAGAGGGGACCCGCTCGCTCCCCGTTACCGCATCGTCGGCGCATCGAGGCGTGGCCGCGGGTCCGTGGCGGCTCGGGGGCCGCGAATGTGCTCGTCATCGGTACGCGCACGTTCGCGCCATGGAGAGATATCAGATGCAACAGCCCAAGGACCGCGTCACCACTCGCTCCCACTACGTGGGGGTGTTCGACGATCGCAACGATGCCGAACTCGCGGCGCGCGACCTTCGCGCGAAGGGCTTCAAGGACGACCAGATCGGGTACGCCTGGCGTGACGACTCCGGGAAGACCCATGCGGAAGGCAACAAGTCCGGCCAAATGGCCGCCTCCGGCGCCGGCACCGGCGTCGTGCTCGGCGGGATCATCGGCGCCGCCGCCGCCCTCCTCATCCCGGGTATCGGGCCGGTGGTCTCCGGCGGCCTGCTCGCTACCGCCCTCGCGGGCGGCGTCACCGGCGCGGTCGCCGGCGGCGTCTCTGGTGGCATCGCGGGCGCCCTCGTCGGCCTCGGGATCCCCGAGGTCGAAGCGAAGTACTACGACCAGCAGTTCCGCGACGGCCGCACGCTCATGACCGTGAAGGCCGACCAGCGCTACAGCGACGCGAGCGACATCGCTCGCCGCCGCAACGGCTACGACTACGAGACACGGAACGAGCGTCCGGTCCGCGAGACCGAGGTCACCGAGGTCAAGCGCTAGCCCAAACCGTTTCGTCGCGAGAGGAGGCCCGCCGGAAGGCGGGCCTCTTCATTTTCAGCCCGGCCGGCGGATCAGCTCGGGCGTGATGTCCGGGTCGCCCATGTCCGGATCGAGCGGATAGATCGGCCGCTCGAGGGCGCGATAGGGCAGCCGCGTGATGTGCTGATCCACGCCGCCCGGCGTGAGCGCGATCATCCAGCCCCGCGCGGCGGCGAAGAGGTCGGGCACGAGATACCCGATCTTCACGACCGTCAGATCGTGCGCGGCCGGGTCGAGCCCGAGATCGACGAAGTCCCTGAGGTAGTGATAGGGCTTGCGCCCGGTCGTGAGGATCGCGCGGACGCCCCCAGACGCGATCACCGCGACGTCGCCACCGACCGGATCGCCGGCGCGCAGGCGCTGCACCCGACCCTGCAGCCGCGTCGACCAGGGTGAGCCGAAGGCACCGCCGACGGTGACGTCCACCTCCGCGCCCGCTCCGGCGCGCACGCACGCCGCGACCGCGGCCGGGTCGACGCAGCTCGCCCAGATCGCAGTCGCCTGCCCGGACGCGATCCGCGGATGCGCGAGCAGCCGCTCGAGCATGTACGACGCGTCGCCCGCGCCACCGGCGGTGGGATTGTCCCCGGAGTCGCTGATGAAGAACGGCCGTTCCGTACGCGTGAGCCCGGCCGCGATACACGTATCGGCGTCCGCGGCCGGCACGCTGAAGTCGAAGCTCGCGCGCACATCCCAGTAGCGTTGCCCGAGCTCGCGCGCCGCGGACCCGATGGCCCCCTCATCGGTGCCGGTCACGACGACGGCGGCGCTGCAGCGCGGTTCGTCGGCCCACGCGTAGCCGATCCAGACCGCGGCATCGATGATCCCGTCGCGGCGCTCGACCTCGCTCAAGCTCCCGTAGATCGACCGCGCCGGCTCGTCTCGCGTGCAGGCGCGCTCACCCGGCAGGAGCACGGGAACGCGGACCCATGCCCGCAGTGGCCGCACCCCGCGTTCGAGGCACCCGATGAGGTTCGCGATGGCGCGCCGCTTCGTGAGCGGTGCGTCATCGTGCGGCGACATGCGGTGCGACGTGGCGAGGTCGAGGGCGCCGACGAGCCGGCGCGACATGTTCCCGTGCGGATCCATCGATGCCGAAATGAGGCAGTCCGGGCCGACGACCTTCCGGATCGACGTCGCGAGGTCGCCCTCGGCGTCGATCACGCCGACGACGGTCATCGCGCCATGGATGTCGAGATAGACGCCATCGAGGGGCAGGGCCGCGCGCAGGCCGGCGAGCAGCTCGGTCTTGATCGAGTCGTAGAACTCGCGCTCGACGGCGCCGCCGGGCAGCGCGCGCGCGTGGACGAGCGGGATCCATTCGACGCTCGAGGGCAGCGCGTCGTACTTCGCGAGGAGCGCGGGTCCCCGGACGACGGTGAAATCCGCGGCGCGGCTGCGGTGTGGGCTGAACGCGCTCGACTCGATCGCCATGCCGCCGATCGCGACGCGCGGCCTCACAGCCGCGGACGGTAGCCGATGGCGGCTAGAACAGGATCGTGCGGACCAGAGTGCTCTTGAGGCCGAGGGTCGTGCGCAGGAAGCGGTCGCCCTTGAGGTCGACCCACGCGCCGGTGCCGCGCACGCGCACCGAGATCGGACGTCCGCCGGGGCTCATGTTGAACTCCATCGACACGAAGCTCCCGATGTCGGTCCCGTAGTCCTCGATGATCTGCTCCCGGATTTCCGCACCGCTGAACGACGCGGCCCACAGGGTGTGCGGCATCGGCCCGCGCGCGTCATACGCGGCGGCCTCGGCCGGGTCCGGCGCCTCGGGGAGGTACGGCCACCCGTCCTGACACTGCCAGGTGGTCGCGACCTTCTCCGCGTCGAGGACGCAGCCCACGTTCTCGGTGATCCCGCCATCGGCGGATGAGTAGAGCGCACGGATCGGCGCCCCGGCGTACGTGAGGATCAGGCCTGCCGTCGACGCCACCGCCGCCGTGGTGCGTGGGCTCTCGAACGAGTGGCCGCCGTAGCACTGGTCGGCCGTGTCGTCGCGCACGTCCCAGGTGCGATCGCCGGCGGTGGACTGCCGCCACGCGGCGTACGTCCGGGCCGTGATCGCCTGCGCGCGGAGCGCCTCCATCTGCCACTGGCTCGGCATCTCGCCGGGGAGCGCGCCCGCCATGTAGTCGTCCGATGACACGTCGTTGACGACGCGGAGCGCCGAGCCATCGCGTACCTGAAAGACGAGCGTGCCGCGGTAGGAGAGGCCCTTCTGATCGATCGCGATCGGATCCCAGAACTGCTTCGGCGCCAGCGTGAACGACTCGTCCGAATTGAGCCGGGCCGTGCGCGTGCCTGCGTCGTCGCGCGCATAGAGGGCGTCACCGTCGGTCCAGACGCGAACGCCTTGATCCGGACCCAGGTCGAAATACACGACACTCGGGTCCAGCGTGTTCACGAGGCGCATCCCACCGGCGGAGGACATCCGGGCCACGTCGTCGATCGTGCGCCCGACGCACCCTGTCGACGGCGCGGAGAGCAGCACGCGGAACGGGCGCGTGATCGGCTGGTTCGCGAGCTGCGCTCCGGGGAAATACCGCGCCACGATCTGCTCGCCGGTCAGCTTCACGCCGGTCGCGCCCTCGGCCCAGCCCTGCGCTCCCCACTGCGACAGGCCGATGCCGTGGCCCCACCCCTTGCCGTAGAACGTCACGCCGTCCTGCACGCGCACGAGCTCGTGCTTCGCCGCGACGGAGTGGCCCGAGAACCAGCCGATGCCCTCCTGGACCATGTCCCACGCGAGGATGAATGTGCCCTCGGCGCGGGGTGCGTGCACGGTGACGGTGACCGTGACCTCGTCGCCCGGCTTGACATCGTGCGGCAGGATCGCGCGTGCGCCGTCCCAGAGGACCGCGACCGGTGTGCCGTCGAGCCAGTGGTAGCCGAGGCGGACCGGCGTGGCGCCGCCCGACGGCCAGGCCTGCAAGCCGGTGTTCTCGACATGCACCTCGATCGGCACGTCCCCGCCCGGGACGATCGTCGCCGGTGCGGTCGTCGGTCCGTACCCGGCGTCGAGGTCCGTCGTCACGCGAAGCGTGAACGCGCCCGGAACGGCGTCCCCCGATGAGAACCAGGCCTCGCCCTCACGGATGAGATCCGGCTTGATCGTGTAGATGCCGGTCGCGGGCGGAGCGGTGAGCACCATCGCCACGGTCGCGTCGCTGCCCGGCGCGACATCCGCCGGAAGCGCGGAGCGCAGGCCGTCCCACGCGACCAGCGTCCCGGCTGCGTCATAGACGTGATACGCGAGCTTCACCGCGTGCGGACCGGTGCGTTCCCAGGTGTCGTCGCCCTGATTGCGGACCGTGACCGGGATCGCGTGCGTCTCGCTGGGCGCCAATGGTCCCTGCGGGTAGCCCGCGTACACGGCGGTCTGGCGCACGACCCTCGGGTCGAGCCCCTCGATCGTGCCCGTACCGGGCGGCAGTCCGCGCGCATAGGCGACGGCTCGGGATGCGATGTCAGCGACGGCCGTGGCGGCCCGGCCGGTCACGCTCGTCGGGTGGCCACTCGTCATCGCGGTCACCGAAGCGAGCAAGAGAGCGACGATCGCGATCCGCATGAGCAGCAGAGGTTTCCGTCCCATCGTGGGACGGAACGCTGTCTTCGCTCATGGGACACGCACCCTCACCGTGCTGATCCGCCGATGATCCAACCGCTGCCTGCTCTGCGGTCGACCGGGCGACTGCTTTCACGGCGACTCACCGACGGCCCACGCGCGCCTGCGGCGCGTTACCTGCTGACCTGTTCACCGACATCTCGAGGAGGTTCAGCGTGAAGGTCGAAGAGCTCATGACCCGCGATCCGGCGACGCTCCGTCCAGAGTCGACGTGCACGGAAGCGGCAGCGCTCATGAAGAGCAAGGACTGCGGCTCGCTTCCGGTGGTGAAGGACGGGAAGCTGGTCGGCATCGTGACGGACCGCGACATCGTGCTCCGCGTCGTGGCCGGCAAGAAGGACCCGACGCGGATTGCGGTGGCCGAGATCATGACCGCAGCGCCGGTCACGGTCGCGCCGGCGACGCGAGCCGAAGACGCGTCCAAGGTCATGTCCGAAAAGCAGGTGCGGCGGCTGCCGGTCGTCGACGACGGGCGTCTGGTGGGCATCCTCACGATCGGACAGCTCGCCCGTCGCGAATCGCTCAACGCCGTGGGCGAGACGCTGAAGGAGGTCAGTCAGCCGACCGCGAAGCGCTAGATGCGCATCACGACCGTCGCGTTGCCGGGGCTCCAGCTCTCACTGCGGCCGCGCGCAGCTTCGGGAACTTCACGCGGAGGTCCGTCGCGTTGACCTGGAACAGGCTCTCGGGCTCGGGGAGGCCCGCGAGCGTGTAGCGGCCGAGCGTCCGGAACGTGATCCCGTCCGACCGCACGACGTCCATCGCGTCTCGCGCCGCGGTCGAGAGCAGGATCTGCCCGCCATGTCCCGCCGAGCACACCCGCGATGCCGTGTGCACGGCGATGCCGACGTACCCGGTCTCGGCGAGCGTCGTGCGGCCGGTGTGGATGCCGATCCGAACGCAGACCTGGGTGTCCTCGGGCCACGTGCGCTCCTGCAATCCACGCTGGATCGCGACCGCCGCGGCCAGCGCCTGAGCGGGACGGCGGAACGCTGCGAAGAACTCATCGGCTCGGGCGTCGACCTCGTGTCCGCTCGCCTTGCGCACGGCGCCCCGGATCAGCGTGCGTACCTCGCGAAGGAGCCTCGCGTAACCGTCGCCGAGCGTGCGCAGGAGCTCGGTCGAACCCTCGATGTCGGTCATCAGGAAGGTCACCGCCCCGCGGGGCAGGCTCGCGACATCCGTCGCGGGACGCCGGGACTCGGCCTGCAGGCGCTCGTTGCGCAGCTGCCCGTCGAAGAATCCGATCGGCACGATGCCGTACCTCTTCGCCGCCGCCAGGAGCCGTTGCCGCGCTTTCTCGCGCGCCGCGTCGTTCTCGAACGACGTCTGGTCGAAGCGCGAGAGCGCGTTCCGGACATGCGATGCGTCGTGGATCGGCAGGCGGCGCCGGCCCGTCGCGTCGATGTAGGCGAATGCGCTGGCGGGGAGCTTGGCCCGGGCGGTGGCGCTGAGCGACGGCATCGCTCGATTATTCGCCTTCTGCTCGGCCGCGGGTCCTATGCTCGCCCGCGCTCGGAGAAACGGGACGAGGCGCTGGAGGCCACCGTGAACTGGATCGCCGTCATCGCTGCAGCGGTCGTGAGCATGATCTTGGGCTCGCTCTGGTTCTCGCCGATCCTGTTCCAGAAGCCGTGGACCGCGATGCGCGTCGACAAGAAGGAGATGAGCGGCGTCGCGAGCCCGATGCTGTACGTCATCACCGCCGTGGGTGCGCTCGTCTCTGCCATCACGCTCGACTGGCTCATCAGCCTCGCCGGTGCGAGCACGCTCGCCGGCGGGGCGATCATCGGCCTCTACGCGGGCCTCGGCTTCGTCGCCCCGGCGATCCTCTCGGACAACCTGTTCAACGAGCGGCCGTTCAAGCTCTACCTGATCGTCGCCGGCTTCCCGGTCGTGTCACTGCTCTTGATGGGCGCGATCATCGGCGCGCTTGGCGCCTAGCCGGTCACGGATCCACCTGGCTCGACCAGGTCGCGACGAGCTCGCCCGAGCAGAACACCATGCCCGGGGCAGTGGACTTGAAGTTGAGGTAGTAGGTCTTCGGGCCGGCCGGGACGTCCACGCGCACCGTGGCGAATGAGAGGTCCCACGTTCCGCTCGCATTCACGTTGACGCTGGTCTGCGTTCCGTTGTTCGCGAAGATCGACGGAGTACCGACGAGCGCGTAGCGACGGGTCCCGTCGGTCTGGACGACGCCCGCGCTGTCCTCGATCGTCACGTAGACCCGGTTGGCGCCGCTCACGCCGCAGTGTCCGGTCGCCTGCAGGAGCATCTGTCCGCCGGCGTGGGTCGTGGCGAGCGACGCGAGGTTGTGGGGCAACGTGTTGCCGCCGTTGGACACCCAGTTCTCATCGCAGAACCCGAACGAGCACAACCGCCCGCTGTCGGCTTCGGCCTGCGGGTTGCCGGCTCCGGCCGGCCCCGTCGCGCCGGTCGCGCCCGCGGCACCGGTGGCGCCTGTTGCGCCAGTGTCGCCCTTCGCGCCAGTTGCGCCGGTCGCGCCGGCCGCCCCGGTCGCACCCTGCGGGCCTTGCGGCCCTGTCGCACCGGTCGCGCCCGCGGCGCCGGTCGCCCCTGCTGATCCGGTCGCGCCGGTCGCTCCCCTTGCACCGGTCGCCCCTGAGGCGCCGGTGGCACCGGCCGCGCCAGTCGGCCCGGTCGGGCCGGCCGAACCGCTCTGATCCCAAGTGAGGCTCAGCTCGTTGGACCGGCAGTCACTCGCGTCGTTCACTAGCCGCAGGCTACCGTCGGGCTTGTAGCACGCTTGGATACTGCCGCTCGTGCTGTTGAACGGCCCACCCTTCGCGGCGACGACGGTGCCGCTGCCGATGAGGCAGGCGATCACCGCGATCACGATCATGCGCAACGCACCGAGACGATGGATCTCTGCGAACACGGGACACCTCCTCACACCAACGCAGCGAGTAAAGGTGAGCGTGAGCCGGCCAACAAGGGACGGAAGGGTCCTCCTACGAACGGCCCCGCGCTAGTACGAACGGCGCACATGACGATCCCCCAACGATCCGCCTCCCGAACTCCCAACGATGTGTCCGCCGACCCTTGTGTTCGCCCGGATCGGGCGGACAGTGAGGTTCCAGTGGGTCCGATGGATCCGATGCACGCCGAGCTCAGCGCCGGCGAGTGCTCGTGATCCCTGGTAGCTCAGTCGCACACCACGCGGACACCGATATGAGAAATGGGAGCAAACCATGTCAACCGATCAGAACAAGACCATCGCTCGCCGCATCGTCGACGAGGCCTGGAACAAGCACGACCCGAGCATCCTCGACACGCTCTTCTCGACCGACGCGATCCTGCACGACCCGCGGAACAAGACGATCGTCAAGGGTCCGCAGGGCGCCAAGAGCACCCTCGCGACGTACCTCAAGGCATTCCCGGACATGAAGATCTCGATCGAGCGGGAGATCGCCGAGGGCGACTTCGTGGTCCAGCACCTCATTGCGTCCGGTAAGAACACGGGCGAGTTCAACGGCATGCCCGCGACCGGCAAGAACACCAGCGTCACCGGCGTCATGACGAGCAAGATCAAGGACGGCAAGGTCATCGAGGCCTGGTCGCTCTTCGACTCGCTCAGCCTCCTCCAGCAGCTGGGTGTCGTCCCGGCATCGCAAGCCACCCCGACGCGCGAGCCCGAGCTCGTCGGCGCTCGCTAGGTCACACGCGACTCAGGTGAGCGGCGCCCGGCGGAGTCACCTCCGCCGGGCGTCTTCGCGCGCACGTGTAGGCTCGGCTTCGTTACCGCGAGATCGGGGAGGAATGGCATGCCGAAGTTCATGGACGTTCACAGTGGGTTCGTTGGCGTGAGCGCGGAGCAGCTGAAGCAGGCGCACGAAGCGGACCTGGCGATCGAGAAGGACGAGAAGGTGCACTTCGAGCGCGCGTGGCTCGATCCGAAGAGCGGCAAGGTCTTCTGCCTCTCATCGGGCCCGAACAAAGAAGCGATCATGAAGATCCACGAGCGCGCGGGTCATCCGACGGCGGAGGTCTACGAGCTGCCGATCGAGGTCTGAGACACGCGCCGCATCGGGATCCTCACCGGCGGCGGTGACGTTCCGGGTCTGAACTCGGTCATCAAGAGCGTGGTGTATCGCTCGACCGAGCTCGGCTTCGCGGTGCTCGGGATCCGTCGCGGCTGGCTGGGGCTCACGAACCTTGCGCCCGGTTCCGACCTCGATCGCGAGCACGTCCTGCCGCTCGACCTCACGAACACACGGACCATTGACCGCACCGGCGGGACGATGCTGCACACGTCGCGCACGAACCCGGCCCGGATGAAACGCGATGGTCTGCCGCCGCACCTGGCCGCCGGCGCGGCACGCTACCTGACGGCCGATGGCGTCTACGACCTCACGCCCGTGGTGTTGGAGAACATCGCGCGGCTCGGCCTCGATCACCTGGTCGTGATCGGCGGAGACGACACGCTCGGCTACGCGCACGGCATCGCCGCGCGCGGCATCTCGCTCGTGGCGATCCCGAAGACGATGGACAACGACGTGCGCGACACCGAGTACTGCATCGGCTTCTCGACCGCGGTCACCCGGGCAAAGGAGCTCATCAACCGACAGCGGACGACGCTCGGGTCGCACGAGCGCATCGGTGTATTCCGCATCTTCGGTCGCGATTCCGGCTTCAGCGCCCTCCACATCGCGTATGTCACCTCGGCGCGCTGCCTGATCCCCGAAGCGCCGTTCGATCTCGAGCGGGTCGTCTCGCTCCTCGTCGCGGACAAACGCGCCAATCCGAGCCGCTACGCGTTCGTCATCGTCGCGGAGGGTGCCACGTGGATCGGCGCGAAGGTCGGCGAGCTGGGCGAGCCGGATGGGTTCGGTCATCGGCGAAAGGTCGACATCGGCGACGCGCTGGCCGAGGAGATCCGCCGCCGCAGCGGGGAGGATGCGATCGTCAGTCAGCTGACGTACGACCTGCGGAGCGGCGACCCGGACTCCTTCGACCAGATGGTCGCGACCACGTTCGCGAACATCGCCGTCGACCTCATCGCCGACGGTGCCTCCGGCCGCATGATCGCGATCCGCGGCGGCCGCTACACCCATGTCGCGGTGCCGGACCCCAGCCTCGGTCCGCGAACCGTGGACGTCGCTCGCTACTACAACACCGAGCGATTCCGCCCGCGCTACGACGGTCGCGACGGCTTCTCGGTGATGCTCTCCGACTGACTCCTCAGCGCGGCGTGGGCGCGCGTCGTGCCGCGGCGCCGAGCTTGCACCACTCCTTGACCATCGAGCGCAGCTCCGGCGCTCGCGCGCTCGCCTGCCGCACGTCGGCGATCCGCATCCGCTTCGCGACCGTCCCTTCGAGGTGCGGATAGCGTCCGCGCAGCCGTCCGCCACGGTGGAGTCGGAGATTCACGCCGGGCTCGCTGTACCGGACGAACGCGCCGAAGTCGCCGCTCTTCGTCGACGAAAAGGTGATGCCGTACTGCACGCGCTCGCGCATGCTCGGATCGGCGCCGAGGATGATCTCCCGCACCCGACGGAGCGCGGCCTCGGAGGGCGGCTTCGTCCGCGCGAACCACGCCTCGACCGCAGCTGACCTCGGCACTCACCGATTATCGGACGACCCCAGGAAGATCGCGACGGTAGGCTCGCGTGATCGTGTCAGCTTCGTTGTGGCATCACGCCGACTTCCTGAAGCTCTGGGCGGGCCAGACGGTCTCGGAGCTCGGGTCGACCGTGACCCGGACCGCGTTGCGCCTCGTGGCCCTGCTCACGCTCGGCGCGGGCGTCGCCGAGATGGCGTACCTCGTGGTCGCGGCATCGTCCGGCGTCCTGCTCGTCGGTCTCGTGGCCGGCGCGTGGGTCGATCGGCTGCCGCGACGGCCGGTGCTCATCTGGACCGACGTGATCCGCGCCGGACTGCTCTTCTCCATCCCCGCGGCCGCGGCTGCGGGCACGCTTCGCATCGAGCAGCTCTACATCGTCTCGTTCCTCGAGGCGTGCCTCGGCACGCTGTTCGACTCCGCGTACCACTCATACCTGCCCTCGCTCGTCGGGGTCGACCGGCTGCTCGAGGGCAACGCGAAGCTCTCGCTGAGCTCCTCGGTCGCGGAGGTCGGCGGACCCGGTCTGGCGGGCGCCATCGTCCAGGTCGCGAGCGCGCCGTTCGCGATCCTCGTCGACGCTGTTTCGTTCGTCGTCTCGGCGGTCTCGCTCATCGCGATCCGCGCCCAGGAGACGCCGCGCCCGCGCGAGCTGCGCCAAGCCCTCGGCCGCGAGATCGGGGAAGGGGTGCGCTTCGTCCAGCGGCACGCGCTCGTCTTCCCGATCGCGGCGAGCTCCGTGACGGAGCACTTCTTCGGCTCGTTCTTCGGCGCGCTCTACAGCCTCTACCTGCTCCAGGAGCTCAAGCTGACGCCGCTGCTCCTGGGCATCGTGATCTCGGCCGGCGGCCTGGGCTCGCTCGTCGGCGCCGCGTTCGCCGGACGGATGGTGCGGCGGTTCGGTCTGGGACGGTCGATCCTCGTGATGGCGCTGGCGAGCTCGGCGATCGGCGTGCTCACGCCGCTCGCGTCAGGCCCGTTGTTCGTCGCGACGCTCATGGTGTTCCTGCCCCAGCTCATCGGCGACGGTACGAATGAGATCCAGTGGATCGCGCAGGACACGGTCGTGCAGAGCGCGGTCCCCGATCGGGTGCTCGGCCGGGTGAACGCGACGCTCGACGTCCTCTCGCACGGTGCCGCGCCGTTCGGCGCGCTCGTCGCCGCCGCGATCGCCGAGAGCTTCGGTGTGCGGACGGCCATCGGGGTCGCCTGGCTCGGCACGTTCGCGTCGGTGCTGTTCATCGTGTTCTCGCCGCTGCCGCGTCTCCGGTCGGTCGACGAGATCAAGGCGGTCGCGTAGCTCAGCCCGTGCGGTGACCCTCGCCCCGCCGCCGAGGCTTGGCGACTGCCTCGTTCTTGCGCTTTGCCGCCTCGACGCTCGCCTTCAGCGTCGCCATCAGATCGTCGACGGTCGCGCTCGAGACCGCCGTCTCACCGTCCTCGCCGCGCGGCCGCGCGCGCTTTGACCCGAGCAGCTCGAGCAGCTCCTCGCGGTACTGGTCGGCATGTTTGTCGGGGACCCATTCGGCCGCCAGGGCCTTGATGAGCTGCTCCGCCATGTTCAGCTCGCGATCGGACAGCGCGACCGCCGGCAGGCGGGCGACGTCCTCGGCCTTGCGGACCTCGTCGCCGAAGTACAGCGTCTCCAGCCCGAGCACGTGTTCCAGCGGACGGATCGCAACGAGGTGCGGCTTCGTCCGGAGCACGAATCGCCCGATGCCGACCATCCCGCTGGCCTGCATTGCCCGAAGGAGCAGCAGGTACGACTTGTCGCCAGCGCGGTCTCGCGTTGGCGCGACGAAGTAGCTCTTCTCGAAGAAGACCGGATCGATCTCAGCGAGGTCGACGAACTCCTCGATCTCGATCGTGCGGCTGCGCTCCGGAGCCAAGGCCTCGAGCTCGTCCTCGCTGATCGGCACCACGTCCCGGTTCGGCAGCTCGTAGCCACGGATGACGTCGGCGGTGTCGACCGGCGCGGGCAACGGCTCTGCGGGCGAGGAGTGCGGGAACGGACGGACCGGCTCGTTCGCGGACTCCTCTGGAGTCTCGACCTGATCTTCAGGAATGAAGGCGGGCGGTTCGTAGTCATGCGTGACGCGCTCGTAGCGGATGCGCTTGCCGCTCTGACGGTCGTATAGGTGGAAGCGCACGTCCTTGGGCTCGGTCGCGGGGTAGAGGCGCACGGGAATGCTCACCAGTCCGAAGCTGATGCTGCCCGTCCATACCGCTTGGCTCATCTCGCACCTCGCACCGAGTCGGCGGGGCATACGCGCCGTCTCCAAGTCGCGCCAGCCCGGCTCGGTTGGGAACTCGGTTTCAGAAATTCGCACGCGGAACCGAACCTAGTGATCGAGCTCAAGCCGACGCCTTTCATTTGCTCTCGTAGTTTGACGCATCTTAGACAGAGGGCGATGCTGTTCGTACGAGCGCGGTGAGCGCCGCGCGTCAGTCAAGGCAGCGTGCGAGGTGAGAATGCCATCGAAATCGTTCCGGGTGGCTGCCGACCGCATCGTCCGACAGGAATCAGCGTCACGGACCGACGTGCTCCGCCGATTCGGATCGCCTACCGAGCCGCGGCGTGCGATCGCGAGCGAGGACGACGAGTGGGATGCGCGCCTTGGCGCCCTCCGGGTGATCGGCGAGTACGACGCGCTAGCCGTGGTCGGGTTGGAGCCGGCGCGAATGACGCATGCACACAACGTCTCGGACCGGGCGGCGCTCGAAGACGCGGTTACGGAGGCACGCGCGGAGGCGACGCGACAGGGCATGGCTGTTCAGCTGCGCGCCCCGATCGCGCTCGCGGACGGACGCGTGTCCACCGAGGTCATGGTGGTGCCACTCAGCGGCATTGAAGGGGTCAAGGGCGCCGTGCTCGCGTTGCGCGCGGGCCGAGGCTTCAACGCCGCAGACGCCGCGCGTGCCGCGAGCATCGCGACAGTGCTGGCATTGGAGGTGACGCGCGCCGCCGTGGCGATACGGGACACCCGGACGCGCCAGCAGGCGCTGGCGCTGTTCGAGCTCGCGCGGATCGGGCTTGCCGAACAGGATCCTGCCGAGCGCTTCCTGGTCATGGTCGAGATCGTCGCGAAGTCCTTCCGTCACGACGTCGTTCAGCTTTGGCTGTTGCGAGGCAGTGGATCGCTTCGCCTGCGAGCGGCCCATCCGCGCGAGTCCCTGGTCCTCGAGATCGCGCGGCCGCGTGATCACGCGCCGCTCGCGCGAGCGCTCGACGGTGAGGTGTTCCGGCTCACTGGGCCGTCCCTTCGCTCCTGGATCAGGCGCACGACGCATGAGCTGATCATCGCTCCACTGCCGAGCGGCGATGGTGTGTCCGGCCTGCTCGCCTTTGGACGCTGGAGCGAAGGCTATGGCGGCGAGGATGTCGAACTGGCCACACACTGCGCGGACTTTTTCGCGCAGATGGTCGCGCGGGACCGGTTCGCTCGAAGCAACCACGGGGCTATCCCGCGCGAGGACGTGGCGGTCGATGAAACCGAGGGAAGCCTGACCGGAAGTTGATGGGCGTAGACGCCCGCGGCGCCCGGATACGCTGCCCGGTCGCGCGGTCTGGGCGGTTCCGGCGTCGGGGAGCGCGTGGACCGTGGGTCTCGACTGACGGAATCGCGGATGGCCGCAACGGAGGCGCCCCTTGGCCGAGCCCGCTCGGCGGCCCGAAATGAGTCGAGTCCTCGACGGCCTGACGGTCTTCGTCGCATTTGGCGCCGTGGTGATTGCCCTGGCGATGGTCGCCAGCGTCGTCGTCGGCACAGCCGGGCTACGCGGTGACCGCGCCGGTGCCGCGCCGACTGCCCAAGCGTCCAGACGGACGGCACCGCCGTCAGGGTCGGTGACGCCGGCATCCGTGCCGAGCCTGCCGCCGTCGCCGACCGCGAACCCGACCGAGTCATCGCCGATCGTCGCCGCGTCTTACCGTTCCGGTGGGCACACCTACGCCGGGCTCGAGGTCCGCACCGGGACCGTCGTCACGGCCGCGTTCGATGGGCTCGTCGAGATCAGGATGTATCAGCTCATCGACGGAAACGTGCGCATCGGGTCGAACGTTCCTTCGCTGCCGTTCTATCCCTACATCACGGTCGTGTCGGCCGATCGTCGGATGACCTATCGGCCCGGTGCGCTCGGTTCCGATGTCGAGGTGCTGGCGGAAGACGGCCAGCACATCTCGATCGGCGGCCCACTGTTTCGTCAGGTCGGCGCCGGGCGCTCCTCGTGGGCCGCCTTCTACGACCCAGGCAGCCCGTTCCAGGTGGTGGTGTCGGTCCAGGCCGTCCCGAGCGGGCTCGATGTCGACCCGCTCAGCCTCTTCTAGGAAACGTTGATGCGATCGCGCGCACACACACCGACGAAGCGTGGCGAATCTAGAGCTCGGAACATGAACGACTCAAGCCCTCGCGGCGGCGCGCGTGCGATAGTGAGGCGTGCCTGTCCGTACCGTCGTCGAACGCGGACCCAAGAACAAGCGGTCCGTGGCGTTCAGCATTGACTGGCCAGGATGGAGCCGCGGCGCGAAGACCGCCGAGCTCGCCCTGGAAACCCTCGAGGCCTATCGGGACCGGTATCGGCCCATCGCGGCCCTTGCGAAGATGTCGGAGGAGTTCGACGACGCCGGTCGCCTGAAGGTCGTGGAGGACAAGGTCGGCACCGGGTCGGTCGACTTCTGGGGCATCTCCTTTTCGCCGTCGGCGCGTGAACAGAAACCGATGCGCGAGGCGGAGCTCGAGCGTGCGATCACGCTCTTGCAGGCATGCTGGAAATACTTCGATCGTGTCGCGGCTCGCGTCTCCCCGGAGATGCGCAAGGGGCCGCGCGGCGGAGGACGGGACCGCGACCGGATCATCCGCCACACCATCCGCACGGAGAGCGAAGACTTCGCGAAACAGGTGGGTCTGCGGATCGATGAGGGGGCCGCACTCACGCCTGCCGGGCTGCGACGGCATCGGAAGGCATACGTCGCGGCGATGCGCGCGTACAACGTGGGCGAGGTCCCTCGGCGCATGCGGTCATGGACGCTGCCGTTCCTCATCCGACACTCTGCCTTCCACACCCTCGACCATGCATGGGAGATGGAGGACAAGGACCTCTCCGCGGGATAACGTCCGGCGTGTTGGCTCGCGGCACCCGTGCTCAGACGGTGCCCAAAAGCCTGATCGACCTGTCAGACGGGCCTGAGCTGGATCTGCTTCGAGAGCGCGTACGCGGTTGATAGATCGACATCGCTCTCCACGAGCACCCGTCCGAGCACGAGCACCGCGTTGTTCGGCGAGGAGATCTGCTTCGTCCGTTCCGGCACCGCTCCCTTCCAGTCGGGGCCGGTGATGAGGTAGTCGCCCGCCTGCGTGCCGGTGGTGCGTTTGCCCACGTAGGCGAAAACGGCGTTCTTCGACGGATCGGTGAACTGCACGCTGTAGTAGCGATCGTTCATGTCGGGCACGTGCAAGACGAGCGGCCCCCTCCTCAGGTCTAACCAGCCGGCCGTGACGAGCGTGTCGTGGTTCACGCCCCTAGTCGCCAAGCTTGAGGCCGAGGCGGGCGGGTGAAGGGGATCTGCGAAAAGCGTTTGAGGCTCGGTCTGGAGCGTATTGAGCGGGATGGGGCCGTCGCCGAACCCTTTAGCGAGGACCGCCCTCTTATACAGGGACAGCAACATGCGCGGCCAAAAATAGATGGCGAGGGACCATGCCGCGACCATGACTGAACCGAATACGAGTAAGTGCTCGAACTCGATATCGATCATCGTTTCACTTCGACGACCGGCGGCACCTTGTACGTGCCGTGGAGAATGGCCTCGCCGGGTATGTACACGCGCAGCCAGAGGATGAGCTTGCCCGAAGGCGTGGGCAGCCAGTTGGACTCGTGCCCCGCCGGAGCGGCGTTCTGGATGAAGATATCGACCGAACCGTCGGGGTTCTGCGCGAGGCCGGAACGATCGCTGACGCTGTACCGATCGATCGGATTCGCCACAAAGTGATTCCTCGCATCACCCATCGTGATCGACCAGAAGGCGCTGTTCGGCGGAAGTTGTCCTACTGGAAAGTGCATGACGTAGTCGTGCACTCCGGAGAGCGCATGGCCCGCGCCATCGGTGTTCGTCCACCAATACATCGCCTCTTGCGGGACGTTCACCGGGCCGGGAAATAACTGAGCGTGCGCCGCTCGCAGCAGCATGCCGTTGCCGGGCTCACCTAAGCCGAACATGGTGATCCAGCCGTTCACCTTCGTGGCCTTGATCTTCGCGTAGATCTGGGCCGTGACGAACGCCAGCCCGCCGCCGATGAGGATGCCTTGCACGACGTCGTTACGCACGGTTCTTGTGTGGGGAAAGAAGAACGCATAGATGATGAAGAGGACGCATATCACGCCGACGACCGTCGCCAGGTAAGTGGATGTCCTGCTCATATCACCGTCGTGATGTAGGCGTTCATGAGAACCTAGGCCCCGGACTATTCGTGGCGCTGGATCCCGACGGCACCGAAGCTACTCCTTGATGCGGAAAAGTGACTTTGCTCGAGAACTCTGACTGAGCCGACGGGCAGACTCGAACTGCCGACCGGCGGTTTACGAAACCGCTGCTCTACCAACTGAGCTACGTCGGCACTATGGCCGAAGGCCATTTTATGGCCTTCGGCCTGCTCCGCGTGCCTCGGCCGCTAGCTGCGGCGGGTCCGCTTCTTCGGCCGCGCGGCGTCAGAAGAAGCGGTGGTAGTGCAGGAACTCGTCGTCCTTCGTCCAGCCGCATGCCTCATAGAGCCGTTGGGCGCCAAGGTTCGTGATCTGGGTGCTCAACGTGAGGCCCTTCGCGCCGGTCTCGGCGGCCCAGCGTTCCGCGCGCTCGAGCAGCGCGCGACCGGCTCCCGACTTGCGCGCGTCCGGCGTCACGAAGAGATCGTTCAGGACCCAGAGCCGCTTCATCGAGACCGACGAGAACGATGGGTACAGCTGGGTGAAGCCCACGATCGCGCCGTCGACGACGGCGAGGAAGATCACCGACTCGCCGCGCTTGAATCGATCGGCGAGGAACGCTCGAGCGCCGGTGAGGTCGGCCGCCTGCCCGTAGAACCGGCGATAGGCATCGAACAGCGGTACCAGCGCGTCGACGTCGTCGAGCTCCGCGCGCACCGAGCGGACCTCAGGCATGCATGAATTCGGCGAGCAGCCGGTGGAAGTGGTGCACGCCGCCCTCGCGGGTAGGGGAGTAGCGGCCGCGGTCGTACAGCCGCGACCGGACCCCGCGCTGCACCGCTTCGACGATCGCCTCATCCTCGCGTTCGACCCGATCGAGCCCGGAACCCGCACCCTCGCCGCGTGCGCTCTCGTCCCATACGAACGGCAGGAACGAGACCCGCGTGCGATCGACCGCGAGCGGCGTGACGACATTCACCGACACGCCCCACGGATACACGTTGAACATCGTCGTCGGGAAAAGCCAGAAGTAGTACGCCGCGATCGATCGATCGGCGTCGCGGTGACCGGCCGGCAACGCGAACGACCGCTCGCCGGGCTTCGCGATGCCCAGCTGCAGGACGGCGTACCGCTCGAGCTCTACGGCGTACGCGCCGTAGTCGAGCGTCGTCGCGAGGCTCGAGTGGACGTACGGGATGTGGAAGCCCTCGAGGTAGTTGTCGACGTAGAGGGCCCAGTTCGCTTCCACGAGGTAGTCGCGCGCCGCCGCCGCGTCGTAGACAAGATCGGCGAACGGCAGTCCGCCGAGGCGCGCGCGGACGGGCGCGGCCACATCGTCGAACCTCATCGCCGGCGCGAGCGCGACCATGAAGAAGCGTTCGAGCTGCGCGAGCGAGACCCGCGGCAGGTCGTCGGCCTTCGACGGGAAGTTCGCCGTGCCCTCGAACTCCGGCATCGAGTGGAACCGGCCGTCGAGCGTGAACCGCCGTCCGTGATACCGGCAGCGCAGCTGCTGGAGGTGACCGGCGCCCTCGACGACGAGCGTCCCGCGGTGCGTGCACACGTTCGAGAGGCAATGCAGCCGGTCGTCGGCATCGCGCGTCAGCACGAGCGGCTCATCGAGCGCGCCGGGAAGGAGCGTGAACGGGAACACCTGGCCGGCGACGCTCACGAGGTCGTCGTGGCCGGCGTACTGCCACGTTCGCGCGAAGACGCGCTCGCGCTGCACGCGGAACAGCTCGGGGTCCGAGTACACGCGGGCGGGCAGGGTCGCCGCGGTGCGGATGTCCGGATCGATGCCGAACGGTCGCTCGCTCACGGCGGCGATGCTACGGCGCGTAGGCTGAAACCCATGTCCGACGCCTACGCCCTCGTCCTCCATTCCCACCTGCCCTACGTGCGGGGTGCCGGCCGCTGGCCCCACGGCGAAGAGTGGGTCCACGAGGCGATCCTCGGCACGTACCTCCCACTGCTCGTCCTCCTTCACGACCTGCGCGACGAGGGCGTGCGCTACCGCATCACCATCGGGCTCACGCCGACGCTCCTCGAACAGCTCGCCGATCCGGACATCTGCACGCGATTCCTCGCGTACGCCGACGATCAGATCCGGCGAGCCGAGCTCGACGCCTGGGACTTCGGCGTCGCCGGTGCGTCGGCGAAGCAGGCCGTCGCGGAGTTCTACCGCGGCTCGTATGGCCGGCTGAAGCTCGCGTTCACCCAGCGGTTCGGGCGCGACATCGTCGGGGCGTTCGCGGACCTCGCGCGTACCGGCGAGGTCGAGATCCTCACCTCCGCCGCGACGCATGGCTACCTGCCGCTGCTCGACGCGCGCTCGGTGGAGGCGCAGCTCCGCGTCGGACTCGCGTCCACGAAGCGCCTGGTCGGCATCGAGCCGACCGGCATCTGGCTCCCCGAGTGCGCGTACAAGCCCGGCCTCGAGCGTGCGCTCGAGCGCCACGGGTTCACACACTTCTTCACCGACGCCGCGCTCATGCGTGGCCGCGAGGTCGGCCTCGCGGCGAAGCCGTTCCGCTCGAAGCGCGCCGAGCGGCACTCCGGCACCGGCGCGCGCGTCGCGGTGCTGGATCAGGCCGAGCCGCTCATCGATCCCGAGGTCGATCTCTTCCGGCCGTACCTCGTCGCCGACTCCGCGGTCGCCGCGGTGTCGCGCCATACGGAGATATCCGGCCAGGTCTGGTCGGCGTCGCAGGGCTACCCCGGCGACCCGTTCTACCGCGAGTTCCACCGCAAGGACGATCGCTCCGGCCTCCGGTACTGGCGCGTCACGGGCACGACGGATCTCGGCAACAAGGCCGAGTACTCGGTGCCGAGGGCCGGCGAGCGCGTCCGGGCACATGCCGAGCACTTCACGGCGTCGGTCCGCGACGAGCTCGCCGCCCACCGCAGCGCGACGGGGCGCGATGGGATGCTCGTCACGACCTTCGACAGCGAGCTCTTCGGGCACTGGTGGTTCGAGGGCATCGACTGGCTCGGCATCGTGTTGCGCGAGCTCAGTGACCTCGCGACGACTGTCGCGGGCCGGCTCGAGGCCCAGCCGCCGCGCGAGCGGATCGCGCTCGCCGAGGGCTCGTGGGGCAAGAACAACGATCACTCGACCTGGATCGCGCCGCAGACGAACTGGATGTGGGACGGGATCCGCAGCGCCGCATCGAAGATCCGCGGCCTCGCGGACGATCCGCCACGCGACGCGCTGCGCAAGCGGGCCGCGGATCACGCGCTCCGCGAGCTGCTGCTGCTCGAGTCGAGCGACTGGCCGTTCCTCGTCACGACGGGGCAGGCCGGTGACTACGCGACCGAACGCTTCCGCTCGCACGCCCAGCGTCTGCAGCGCTCGCTCGAGATCGCGGCGCGCGGCACGGGCCAGGATCAGGTCGAGCTGCGCAGCCTCGAGCGGGCGGACAACCCATTCCCGGACGCGCGGATCGAGGACTTCGCCGAGGTCAGCTAGCCGCGCACAGCGCGTCGAACCCGCTCGTCCAGGTCGCGCGCAGATCCGGGCCGATCGCGTAGGCCTCGTAGCCCGGCAGGTTCTCGAGGTAGTCGATCGCGCGCGTACCCATTGCGAACGCCGCGGTCGCCTGCACGTCGGCCTCGACGATGCTCGGGCCGACCACCGTCAGACTCACGAGCTCGTCCGCCGGCGCGCCCGTGTGCGGGTCGTAGATGTGCGCGCCCTTCTCGTACGTGCCCGATGTCGCGACCGCGAGATCGCCGCCGAGCACGACTCGAACGACCGATCCGCGCTCGACCGGATGCCGGATCCCGATGCGCCACGGCTCGCCCGCGTCGCTTTCGCCACGGGTCCGAACGTCGCCGCCGGCATCGACGAAGTACGCGCGATGCCCATGGGCATCGAGGATCGCGCACGCGCGCTCGATCGCCCAGCCCTTCACGTAGCCCGACGGATCGAGCGCCGCGCCACGCCACGCGCTGAAGAACCCGCCCGTCGCAGTTTCGTACCGCTCGCACCGCGCGAGCACGTCCTGCACCTCGGCGCTCGCGTCGTCGATCCGCAGGCGCCCGTCGTTGATCCGGGACACCGCGCTGTCCGGCGCGAACGGGCTGAAGACCGCGTCGATGCGCCGGAGCTCCGCGAACGCCTCGTCGATGCCGCGGTCGCCGTCGCGCACGTCGATGGTGATCGGCATGCCCATGATCTCCTCGGTCCGGCGCATCGCTACTGGCCCGCCTGCTTCAGGGCGCTCGCGAGGGATTGGGCGTACGCGCGGCTCGTGTAGGTCGCGCCCGACACGATGTCCACGCGGGCAGACTGCGCCTGGATCGCCTCCGAGCGGAGGATCGGCGCCGAGTACTGGCTGATACGCGCCGATCGCGAACGGTCACTTGGCAGCTGGAGCGCCTGGACGTCGAGGATCTTGCCGCCCGACAGCGCGATCTGGACCTGCACCGGCCCGAACGGCGTCTCGAACGTCGGTCCGGTGAAGGCGGTCCCGCCGGCGGCGCCGCCGGTCGCGGGCGGATTCGTCGCGCGCGCGGTCGGCTGCGGCGCGCGCCCGGGTGCCGTCGTGACCCGCGGCGAGGGCACGCTCACGACCGGGACGTCGATCGGCTCGGCCGAGACCTTGAAGGTCACGACCCAGTACACGCCGATGACGGTGGTCGCGAAGGCCGCAAGCGCGCGTCTCATCAGAAGTCGAACGCCTCCGTGTGGATGCGGTCGGGGGCCAGGCCGAGTGCCCGAAGCGTGTGGACGAGCTGCCGCGTCATGCCATGCGGCCCGCAGATGAACACGTCGCGCTCCATCACGTCAGGCACCATTTTGACCAGGTTCGCCTGCTGGAACCAGTCCGCGTGGATCCAGCCCTGCGGCCCGCGGTTGCTCACCAGATATTCGACCCGGACGCCGAATCGCGATTCGAGCGAGTCGAACTCGCCGCGGAACGCGATATCTCGCTGGCGGCGGCAGCGATACAGGACACACACGTCCACTCCGTCGCGTGCCAGGACCTCGGCGAGCGGCCGGATCGGAGCGATCCCGATCCCGCCGCCCACCAGCAACGCTTTTCTGCTCCGGCAGGCCTCGCGCGTGAACAGTCCGAACGGTCCCTCGACGATGACCGGCGTGCCCCGTCGGAGCTGCTGGAGGCCGGCGGTGAAGTCGCCGATGCTCTTGGTAGTGAAGCGAAGATGCCGCGCGCCCGGGCCCGATGAGAGCGAGAACGGGTGCGCCTCGAACCAGCGCGAGCCGTCGAGGAACCGCCAGAGGAAGAACTGCCCTGCCTGGAACGGCAGCGCTGCGACGTCGCGACCCGACACGTAGATCGAGATCGCCTCGTGCGCTTCGCGCTCCACGCGTTCGACGCGGAATCGATGCCGGTCGTATCGCATCAGGGGTCGCGCCACGCGGTAGTACAGCAGCGCGACGGTGACGACCGCGTACAGCGCCCACCAGTACGCGACGGATAGCGGCGCGCGGATGAAATCGATGCCCACGGTCAGCTCGTGCGCGAACGCAAGCGCGATCGCCACGTACGAGTAGAGGTGGATGAAGTACCAGGTCTGGTACGAGAGCCGCCGCCGCGCAGCCGACATCGAGAGTCCGGCCACGGCGATCAACAGGAGGAGCGCGGCGATGGCCGGCACGAGGCCGTCGTAGTGGTCGATGAAGTCACCGAGCTGCTGGAGGATGCCGTAGCCGTTGTCCATCGCGTAAGCGATCGTCTGCGCGACGGCGTGCGCCACGAGCAGCCACAGGATCAGGAACCCGTTTCGGCGATGGATGACGACGAGGCTCTCCATCCCGAAGGCGTCGTCGAGCCACGGGATCCGCGCCATGAGGAGGAGCTCCCAGAGCACGAGGTACGTGCCGATGAGAGCGGTGACCCGGCCGATGACGTTGAGCGCGTCGGCAGCCGTCCTCACGCCGTCGTGGCCGCTGCCGACCCACCAGAGGAGAAGGATCGCGGCCAGGTTCGCGTTGAAGACCGCCCAGATGATGTCGCGACCCGCCTGACCCGCGAAACGGCGCGCCGGTACCGCGGTGGGCTGCTCCACTGCCGGTACTACCCGGCCCGGAGCTGCCTCGTTTCGGCTAGCCCTTCTTGCCCTTCGGGGCGGGCGCGGCCTTGGCCGCAGGCGCCGCTCCCTTGGCCGCGGGCGCTGCGCCCTTGGCTGCGGGCGCTGCGCCCTTGGCTGCGGGCGCACCGGCGGCAGGCGCGCCGCCCGCGGCGGGCGCGGCACCAGCCGCTGCCGGTGCGGCACCTTCGGCGGCCGGCTCGCCCTCGACGGCCTCGCCCTCGACGGTGGCGGCCGGCTTCTCGACGACTTCCTCGGCGCGCGGCGCGACGGCCTTCGCCACGACCTGCTCGCCGTCATTGAGGATCTCGATCTTCGACCCGTCGACGACAAGGTCACGCACGTAGAGGGCGTCCTCGATCTGCTCGATCTTCGCAAGGTCGACGTCGATCTGGTGCGGAATGTCCTGCGGGAACGCTTCGATGCGCACCTCGCTCAGCGCGTGGACCATGACGCCGCCGTGGGTGCGGACCGCCGGAGACTCGCCGGTGAAGTGCAGCGGCACGATCGCGTGGGTCTTCTCGGTGAGCGAGACCCGCGCGAAGTCCACGTGCAGGAGGGAGCCGCTCTTCGGCTCGCGCGAGACGTCGTGCACGAGCACCGCGACGTCGCCGCCATCGAGCCCCGTCAATGACAGGAGCGTGGTCTGGCCCCAGCGGCGATAGCCTTTCTGGAAGACGCTCGTGTCCGTCTCGACCGGGGTCGAATCGGCGTGGCCGCCGAAGATCACGGCGGGCAGGCGGCCCTCGCGGCGCAGCGCGCCGACCTTCTTGCCGAGCACGGTGCGCGGACGGACCTCGAGCTTCGGTGCATCAGCCAAGTGGATTCGCTCCCCTGATCGCGGTCTTGAGAGACTCGATTATCTCAGGGCGGGGTCGGGAGGTCCACCACGAGCCGGACAGGGCTCGCCAGCTGGCTCACCTTGGCGCAGGCCAGCCGCTCGAGCCCGAGGCCCCATGACGTGACCCGCTCGAAGTCGTCGATGAGCTTCACCTCACGCACGAGCGGGAGTGCGGGTCGGAGGTCCGTTTGCGTGAACGTCTGCGTTCCGGTGGTCGGATCGACGGTCGACGAGTTGCTCAGGCGCACTGAGAGGAACGCATTGCCGTCGACGGGCACCTGGCGTCCGCTCGTACCGACGAACTGGGTCGCGACCGCGATCGACCAGGGCGGGAGGCCATAGGCACCGACCGTCGAGGGGCCGAACTCGAAGACCACCCGGTCGAATCCCGGGTTGTGCGCGGCGCGGACGGCCGTGATCTGGGCCTGGAATGCGGTGCTCCCGCCGGTCTGGGCCGGGCACGCCACCGGCGTCGAGCCCGGTGAGGGGCTCGGGCCAACGGTGGGGCTCGGGCTGGGCGACGGCGTGGGCGGAGGCGTGGTCGGCGATGGCCGAGCGAGCGTCTGGGTCGGCGTCGGCGCAGCGGTCGTCGGGACCGCGGATGTGGCCGGCGGGGTGGTCGTGACAGGCGTGCAGGCGGCCACGGCGATCAGCGCGGCGGCACACAACAGGAGGAAGCGCTCGTTCATGTCGGCCCAGTCTGACCGAATCCACGCGGTGTGTCGAGAATCCTTACAAGCAGACGGCGATTTTGTACGCAGACCGTACGGCGAAATGAAATTTGGTAGAATGCCTCCAAGTGGCCGATCGGCTGCGTTTGGCGCTGGTTTTTCACCAGCACCAGCCAGCGGGGAACTTCCCCCATGTATTCGCTGACGTAGCCGAGCGCGCGTATGCGCCGCTCGTGGCTGCGCTCTATCGGCACCCCGAAGTGAAGGCGACCCTCCACTTCTCCGGGCCGCTCCTGGACTGGCTCGAGGGCAACCGGCCCGATGTCATCGGC
>DATCOR010000040.1:0-9256 GCA_036564585.1 Candidatus Limnocylindria bacterium
ATCCGAGGTCGTCTCGCAGGACGAGACGCTCCTCATGGCGCTCGAGTTCACCGGCATGGAGCCGGTCGCGGTCGCGCAACGCATGAGCGGCCGTCTGCTCAAGGGGCGGTCCGACGCGGTCCTCATCACCCGCACGATGAAACTCCTGTACAAGGAGCGGCCGGACATCGACGTCTGGTTCATCGTGTCCGGCGACCGCGACCTCAACGCGCTCTGCAAAGCGCTGAAGGACGAGGACAAGGCGGTCTACCTGATCGCCGGCGACAAAGCCCTCGCCAACGAGCTCCGCGACTCGCCGTACCTCCGCGACGGCGTCTTCCTCCTCGAGGACCTCATCCCCGAGGCGCGGTGGACCCGCACCGGGATCCTGCGTACCGACGACACCCAGGCCGGCAAGGACGAAGCACCGCGTAGCCGGACCCGCGGCGTCCGCGGTGGCACCGGTCGCGGCAGGGGTGCAGTCACGGCCGTGCGCGTCGCCGCGCCCGCGAGCATCCCGGCGGTCGTGCCCACGGGCTCGCCCGAATCGGAGAAGGAGCAACGCCGGCTCGCGGTGCTGCTCCTCGACCAGCTCGTCGCGCTCCGCGCCGATCAGATGCCTCGAGGCGACTTCGTACGCAGCGTCGTCCCGCTCTCGCACAAGGAAGCGTCGAGCGTGCTCGACCAGCGCATCGACTTCGGGGTCGCGCAGCATCACATCAAGGCCGAGCAGCCCGCGCGGACCCGGCTCAAGGACAAGCAGCTGCTCTCGCTGGAGTTCGGCGACGCGCTCGTCGCCGAGACGCTGTTCCATCTCGTTCGCGTGCTCCGGCGGATCGACTCCGTCACGAGCAGGGACACCCGCCGGATCCCGGCGGTCGAGGCGGTCCTCGATCCGCTCTCGCGCGCCGATCAGCCCGGCGGCCTCGCGAAGGGCAAGGCGCAGCGCCGCATGCTGCTCGAGACGCTCTTCAACATCGCCGAGGAGCGCGGCGCCATCGCGACCGAGCAGGTCTCGCGCGACGGCCGCAACGTGACGATGTGCTGGCTGAGCGAGGGACACCCACTCGTGAAGTACGCGCGCCAACCGAGCGCCGCGATCGTCCACCTCTTCAACTTCGTCGGCAGCACCCGCGCGAAGGACGACAAAGCGGACTGGGTCAACACCGCGCTGTTCAGCGAGCTCCTCTCGCGCGTCGAGGGCGATGCCCTCGAGTCGAACATCCGCCGCGCCGTCGACAGCGGGCTCATGAAGCCCGAGGAGCATGGCCGCAAGGCCGGCTACATCATGGAACGCGCGCACTCCGACGCCCGCGTGATGCTCGGCGACTTCTCGCGCCTCAATGGCGAAGGCCACGAAGACGAGCCTCGACCCGCGATGACCGCCGAGGACGAGGACGACCATGAAGAAGGTCGTGATGAAGAGGGTCGTGATGAATTGGCGGGAGAAGGCCTGCCCGTGACGCACGGTGACGCCGGCGTGTCCGAACCGTCCGGGGAGACAGCCGCGAAGCCGCGCCGGAGGCGCGGCCGTCGCGGCGGCCGAGGCAGGCACAAACCGCCGGCGGCGGCTGCCTCCTAGACCTCCAGATCCACCGCGAGCAGCTGAGCCACCGCGTCGCGTAGCCGAGCGAGCACCGGCAGGTGATCCGGGTGGCTCGCGTACGCGGCGAGGGCGTCGCGATCGTCGAACGACTCGAGCAGGACGTGCGTGTAGCCCTGCGCGCGCGCCGGGCTGACATTCTCCCCGACCTCGAGCGAACGCAGCGACGGGACCGTGGTGGCGAGCGCGCGCACCGCCGCGAGGATCGCGTCGCGTTCCGCCGGCGGAACGCTGTCCTTGAACGCCCACAGCACCACGTGACGGATCACGGTCGCGATGATTGCACGGCGATGCGGTAACGGCTCCGTGACAACCGTTCTCAGTGGCATCGCCGCTGCCCGATCCAGCGAGATGGCCGGGGCACGCGCGCGCCCCGTACTCATCGTCGAGGACGACAAAACGACCGGGGATCTGCTCGCCACCGCGATCAACGATCAGCGTGGCTACACGGCGTTGACCGTTGGGAATGGCCACGACGCGCTCGACGCGCTCGGCCGCGTCGATCCGGACCTGCTGCTGCTCGACATCCGGATGCCAGGCATGTCCGGGCTCGACCTCTACGACCGGGTCCGCGCCGACCCGCGATTCCGATCGCTGCCGATCGTGTTCGAGACGGGGACGGGTCGCGAGCACGCCGCCGAGCTCCGGGCCCGCGGCATCGCCACCTACATCAAGAAGCCGTTCGACGTCGACGAGCTCGTGCGATTCGTGAAGCGGCTCGTGCCGCCGCGGAACGGGAACCCGAAGCGCGCGCCGTAGGCCGCTAGGTCTTCGGGCCCGCGCTCGCCAGGCGCTGCGCCATCTTCGACTCGACGCGATCCTTCGTGAGCTGCGAGCTCTCGACCAGGTCGCGGAACCCTTCCGCATCGAGCTCCAACACCTCGCTCGGCGCGGTCGCGCGGACCGTCGCGTTGCGTACGGTCCCGCTGAGCAGGCCGACCTCGCCGAAGAAGTCGCCCGGCTTGAGCGTGGAGATCTCCGTCTCGCCCTGCGGCCCGTTCTGGCGGACGCTCGCCGCCCCGCGGGTGAGGATGAAGAAGGACTCCGCCGGATCGCCCTCGCGGATGATCGTCTGACCCGACAGGAAGCGCCGGAGCTTCATCCGCTCGACTTCGCGCTCCAGCGTCGCGCTCGGCACATCCGGGAAGCTGCGCCGCATGTGCTTGAGCTCCTCGATGTACCGCTCCGCGTGGAGCACCGCGGTCGTGGCGTCGCCGACGGCCGTGGTCACCTGCTTCGCGAGCTGCGCCCGAGTGTCACCGCACGCGTACACGCCGGGGATGTTCGTGCGCATGTACTGGTCGGTCAGCAGGTAGCCGTTCTCGTCGTGATCGATGTGCTCGTCGAACAGATGCCGCCCGACGGGCTTGAAGCCGATGAACACGAACACCCCGCCGACCGGGATCCGCTCGACCGCGCCGTCCCGCTCGACGTCCATCCAGCGGACCTGCGTGTCGCCACCGATCTCCTTCACCGTCGCCGGCGTGATCGCCTTCACGTTCTCCATGCCGAGCAGCCGATCCTGGAGGATCGATTGCGCACGGAAGTCGTTGCGCCGGTGGACGACGCTCAGGTTCTTCGCGAAGCGCGTCAGGAAGAGTCCCTCCTGGAAGGCCGAGTCGCCACCACCTACGACCGCGAGATCCTCGCCCTTGAAGAACGCGCCATCGCAGACCGCGCAGTACGAGACGCCGCGGCCATGGAACTCGGTCTCCCCGGGGACCTCGAGCTTCGTCGGCTCGCCGCCGACCGTGACGATCACGGCGTACGCCCGATGCGTGGTGCCGTCGTCCATCTCGACGACTTTCCAGTCGCCGTCGCTGCGGATCTTCTTCACGGGCGAATAGGGTTGGATCTTGAGACCGAACTTGGTCGCATGGGCGCCCATCTTCTCGGCGAGGGCCCGCCCGGTGATGGACTCCTCGCCCGGCCAGTCCTCGATGAGGTCCGTATTCAGGAGCTCACCGCCGATATCCTTGGCCTCGAAGAGGACCGTGGACATGTTGGCCCGGGCGGCGTACAGACCGGCGGTCAGGCCCGCCGGGCCGCCGCCGATGATGATCAGGTCGTAGTCAGACATCGCTATTCTGGACACTAGAACAGGTATGGACCCCACTTCTATTCGTTACCTCGCTCTCGGCGACTCCTTCACCATCGGCACGGGCACCACGCCCGACAAGGCGTTCCCCGCGCTCCTCGCCGCGCGGTGGCGCACCGCCGGTCGCGCGGTCGAGCTATTGAACCCGGCGGTGAACGGCTACACGACCGACGACCTCATCACGCGGGAGCTCCCGCACGTTCCGGTGTTCAAGCCGACGCTCGTCACGCTGCTCATCGGCGCGAACGACATCGTGCGTGGCGGCAGCGACGACAAGCGGTATCGCGGTCAGCTGCGCCGGATCTACGCCCAGCTCCGCGACGATGGCGTGCCCGGATCGGCGGTCGTCGGCCTGCCGCAGCCCGAGTGGTCGCGCTCACCCGCCGCATCGCCGTACGGGACCACGGAGGCGCTGCTGACCCGCATCGCCCATTTCAACGCGATCGCGATGGAGGAGGCCGAGACCGCGGGGGCGCGGTTCGTCGACCTCTACCCGCTCATGCACCGCCAGGCCGCGGCGGAGATGCTCGCGACCGACGGGCTGCACCCGAACGCTGAGGCGCACGAGGAATGGGCTCGCACGCTCTCGGAGAAGCTGACCCTCACGCCCGTCCCGTGATCGGGATCGCGGCCCCGGTGATGCCGGACGCCTCGCTGCTCGTGAGAAACAGGATCAGCGCCGCCGCCTCCGCGGGCTGGACCCACGTCTTCGGATCGGCCTTCGGCAGGTTGGCGCGATTGACCGGATGGTCGATCGTGCCGGGGAGGATCGCGTTCGCGGTGATCCCCTGGTCCTTCGTCTCCGCGGCGAGCGCCTCGGTCCATCTGACGACCGCGCCCTTCGCCATCGCGTAGCCCGCGGCGTTGCGCCCGGCCTTCAGCGCCGACCCAGCGGCGACCGACACGATGCGTCCGTACCCGCGAGCGCGCATCGGGACGAGGCACGCTGCCGCCGGCACGACGACGGTCGCGACGTTCTGCTGCCACAGCGCATCGATCTTGCCGATGTCATCCGCCGGTCCCGTCCCGAACCCGCCGGCGAGGCTCGCGAGCACGTCGAGCCGGCCCCACGCACGGAGCACGCGCTCGACGAACGCGTCCATCGACGCGCGGTCGGCGACGTCCGCGTCGGCGATGAGCAGCTTCGGGTCACCATCGGAGCCGGCGAGGGCGCCGAGCTCAGCGCGTAGGGCGTTCGCCTTCGCCGAGTCGCGCGCCACGATCGCGACGTGCGCGCCGGCCTCGAGATACGCCCGGACCACCGCATGGCCGAGGTTGCCCGTCGCGCCCGTGACGACGACGCTGCGGCGCTCGAAATCGGGCATCGCCGCCTAGACTACGCACGGATGACCCTTCTCGAGCGGATCCAGAGTCCCGCCGATCTGCGGTCGCTCGACCGCGAGGAGCTCGGCCAGCTGTGCCGCGAGATCCGCCGGCACACGGTCGACGCGGTCCAGCAGACCGGTGGCCACATCAGCTCCAGCCTCGGCGCGACCGAGCTCACGGTCGCGCTGCATCGCATCTTCGATTCGCCCCGCGACAAGCTGGTCTGGGACACGGGGCATCAGGGCTACGTGCACAAGCTGCTGACCGGACGCCGCGAGCGGTTCGGCACGCTCCGCCAGTTCGGCGGCATCTCCGGCTTCCTCGTCCGCACCGAGTCGGAGCACGATCAGTTCGGCGCGGGGCACGCGGGCACGTCGATCTCCGCGGCGCAGGGCATGGCGGTGGCCCGGGACCTCAAGGGCGGCGACGAGCACGTGGTCGCGATCATCGGCGATGGTGCGCTCACCGCGGGGATGGCCTGGGAGGCGCTGAACGACATCGGCGCCCGCCGCACCCGCATGATCGTCGTGCTCAACGACAACGGCATGAGCATCGCGCCGAACGTCGGCGCGGTCTCGCGAATGCTCGAGACCGTCCGGACCGCGGCGTCGTACCGCGAGCTCAAGCACGTCGCGCGCACCGTCCTCGAGCACATGCCCGCGGGCGACCTCGCCGAGGAGGCCCGCCGCCGGCTGTTCAACTCGCTAAAAGCGATCTTCATCCCGAACATCCTCTTCGAGCAGTTCGGGTTCACGTACTTCGGCCCGGTCAACGGTCACGACCTCGATGCGGTCGAGGGCGTGCTGCGCAAGGCGCGCGACTTCCGCGACGGCCCCGTGTTCGTGCACGTCCACACCCAGAAGGGCCACGGGTACGGGCCGGCCGAGGAAGACAACCAGAAGTGGCACGGCGTGTCGGCGACCGGTGCGGCGCCCGCGCAGGCGCCGCAGTACACGAAGGTCTTCGCCGACGCGGTCGCCGAGACCATGCGGTACCTGCCGGCCGCCGTCGCGATCACCGCGGCGATGCCCGCCGGCACCGGACTCGCTCCGCTGTTCAAGGAGTTCCCGACCCGCCTCTTCGACGTCGGCATCTGCGAGCAACACGCGGTCACCTTCGCGGCAGGACTCGCGACGCAGGGGATCATCCCGATCGTCGCGATCTACTCGACGTTCCTGCAACGCGGCTTCGATCAGGTCGTCCACGACGTCGCGATCCAGGAACTGCCGGTCGTGTTCGCGATGGATCGCGGTGGGATCGTCGGCGACGACGGCCGCACGCACCAGGGACTGTTCGACATCGCGTATCTCCGGCCGCTCCCCGGCATCGTGCTGATGGCCCCGAAGGACGAAGCCGAGCTGCGGCAGATGGTGTGGACCGCGACTCGCTACGCATCCAACGGCGGCGGGCCGATCGCATTCCGGTTCCCGCGCGGCACCGGGACTGGCGCGGCGCTCGATGTGCCGCTCACGGAGCTGCCGATCGGCATCTCCGAGACGCTGCGCGAGGGCGCCGACGTCGCGATCCTCTGCTACGGGCCGGTCGCGAACGACGCGCTCGTCGCGGCCGAGGCGCTCGCGGCCGTGGGCATCGAGGCGACCGTCGTGAACGCGCGGTTCGCGAAGCCGCTCGACGCCGAGCGGTTCCTCGCGATCGCCGCGCGCATCGGGCGCGTGCTGACCGTCGAGGAGCACGTCATCGCCGGTGGCTTCGGCTCCGCGGTGAGCGAGCTCTTCGTCGAGCGCGGCGCGAAGGTCGAGCTCGAGATCCTCGGCGTCCCCGATGAGTGGGTGGATCACGGCGCGCAGAAGCTGTGGCGGAAGCACTTCGGCCTCGACGCTGAGGGGATCGCCGGAGCGGTACGCCGCCGGTGGCCACGGCTCGCCCGCGATGTCTCCGAGCGCGAGAGCGCCGGCTAGGGCCGTCCGCGTCGTCTTCCTCGACGACGGCGGCGTCCTCAACGACAACGATCGCCGCGCCGTCGAGTGGCGTCGTCTCCTGGGCGAGTTCTTCGCACCGCGCCTCGGAGGGACGCCCGAGGCGTGGGGCGAGGCCAACCGGGGCGTCTTCCTCGCGATCTGGGACGACTGGCGCCGGTTGCGGCAGCGCGGCCTGGATCCTGGCCCGAGCTGGTGGCCGGACCAGGACGAGCGATGGCTCGGTGGCATGTGCGAGCGGGTCGGTGTGCCGATCCCGACCGATGTGCCCTCGACGGTGAGCGCCAGCCGCGCGCACGTGATGGCGCACATCGACTGCGCGTATCCCGACGCGGCGCCGGCGGTGAGGGCGATGCACGCGATGGGGATCAGGCTGCATCTCGCATCCGGCGGCCAGACCTACGAGCTCGAGCCGTACCTCCGGCGGATGGGCGTGTGGGAGCTCATCGATCGTCCATACGGCGCGGATCTCCTTGGTGCGAACAAGCTCAGCCCTCGCTATTACGAGCGCATCGTGGAGGACTCCGGGGTGGATCCGGCTTCCGCGCTCGTGGTGGACTCCGACGCCGAGCCGCTCGAGTGGGCCGAGGCCGTCGGCTTTCGGACCGTGCACGTCGATCGGCTCGGTGTGGGCTCGCGATTCACGCGGATCGGCTCGCTCGCGGAGCTGGTTCCGGTCCTAGCCGCGGAGCGGTAGCTCCGCCTGGCGCGGGCCGGATGTGATCGCACTGTCCACCGCCGCGCTGAGCTGCTCGAGGTCGAACGGCTTCTCGAGCACCGCCACGTCGAGCATCGCGAGCTTCGTGCGGGCGTGCCCGAGCGATGCGATCGCGGCCGAGCACACGATGACGGGGATCCCGCGCGTGGCGGGATCGAGGGTGAGGACGTCGAGCTGCTGCCAGCCGGTGGAATCGCCGTGGAGGAACAGGTCGAGGATGACGAGGTCGGCGCGCGCGTGACGGATGTCTCCGAACGCGTCGGCCGAGGCCTGGACTTCGTACCCGTCGATCTGGAGCGCGGCGATCATCGCGTTACGCGTGTCGTCATCGTCCTCGATCAGGACGATCCGCTTCTTGGTCAGCGGTGGTCCGTCGGGCCCGGGGGGAGCGACCGCTCTCCGGCGTTGTCCGGCGTGCCTGTCGGCGACGAGCCCCTGGTCGGCTCCGCGGCGCGCGTCGGCGTCGGGGTCCGCGCTGCGCGCGTGGGCTCGGCCGTGTCGTTCGGCTCGGGAGTGTCCGTCGGCTCGAGGGGGCGCGCGGGCCGTCCGGACGGATGGAGCTTGTCGGCTTCCTGCCGCGCGCGCTCGAGGCCCTGCTGCGCGGATTCCGGAGCGGTCTTCTCGAGCTCGTCGAGCACCGCCTCGTGCTTCGCGTGCGCTGCATCGACGACATCGTCGGCCGCGGTCTGCTTGTCGGCGCTCGTGCCGGGCTCGCCCTTGAGGGCGTCGAGCGCGTCGGTGAAGCGGTGGACAGCGGCGGCGTACGCGTCGGTCGCGGTCGGTGCGGCGCTCGGTCGCGTCGAGACGGCTTCGGCCAGCTCGGCGAGCCGGTGGTCGGCCTGCCCGGCGAGGAGGCGGAGGCGCGTCGTGTCATCGAGGGCCAGCGCGAGCTGGAGCTGCTCGGCGGCGAGCTTGAGGCCGAAGACGGCGTCGCCGGGCAGGCTGTCCGCGGCGGCCTTGCCCGCGCTCGCGAAGACGAGCAGGGCAATGACGGCCGCGACCATCGCCGGCCGGAGCGCCGGCCGAAGGAACGCGCCGGCGAGGCGGGTCCAGGCGGTCTCACGCGGCGAGAGCACGCTCGGGGCCTGGGCCATGAGCTGCGCGCGCAGCGAGCGCTTGAAGGCGTCGCGCGGCTTGGGACGCGGAAGCATGTCACTCATCTAGAGCGCCTCACGAGACGGGATCAGCGCCCGCAGCGCGGAGAGGGCGCGGAACTCGATGCCGCGGATCGTGCCGTCGCGCTTGCCAACGAGCTTCGAGATCGTCTTCGTGTCGTAGCCCTCGACATAGCGCAGGACGAGGATCTCCTGCTGGAGCGGGGTGAGCTGCTGCATCGCGACGCGGACGACCGAGGCGTCCGAGCCGGCGAGCAGGCGGGCGTCCGGGTTCACGACCTGGTCGGCGTTCGGATGGGCCAGCGCGTCCTCGAAGCTGACCTGCTGGCGGGCGGCCGTGCGGCGGCTGCGGTCGATGACGGCGTTGCGCGCGATCCGGTACAGCCAGGCCAGGAATGCCTGGCGCGGCTCGTACTTCGGGATCGCCCGAAGGGCCCTCATGAACACGTCGCTCGTCACGTCTTCCGCCTCTGCCTCATT